>CAZJYH010000263.1:0-6962 GCA_964549365.1 uncultured Alphaproteobacteria bacterium | reverse complement strand
GCGTCGCGCGGGTCGTGCTCGACCTGACGGCGCTGACGTCGCTCGACAGCCTGGACGCCAACAGCAGCTTCTTCGTGCTCCGCGACAAGATCTTTCAGGAGGTCGAGCGGATTCCCGTTGAGCGTAAGCGCTATCCGGCAGCGGAGCAGCTCGCGACGGTCGGCCAGGAGACGGCCGCCGCGGAACTTCAGATCGAGTTGACGGACAACACTCCCGTGCAGCAGTGCATCACGTTCTTCACGTCGGAGAAAGGGCGCAAGTTCTTCACGAAGTGGCTGGAGCGCTCCGGGAAGTTTTTCCCGATGTACGAGCGGGTGCTCGCCGAGGAAGGTGCTCCGGCCGAGCTGAAGCATCTGTCGATGATCGAGTCCGGACTGAGCGCCAGCGCGGTATCGTGGGCGAAGGCCGTGGGACTGTGGCAGTTCATCCCTTCCACCGGGCAGATGTACGGCCTGGCGATCAACTGGTGGGTTGACGAGCGCCGCGATCCCGAGAAGGCCACGCACGCCGCCGCTCGGTATCTGAAGGATCTCTACAACGATATGGGCGATTGGCACCTTGCACTCGCCTCGTACAACTGCGGTCCGGGGCGCGTCAAGTCGGCGATCGCCAAGGCCAACAGCCGCAACTACTGGGATGTGCGCCAGTACCTGCCGCGCGAGACCCAGCAATACGTGCCGCTGTACATCGCCGCCACCAAGATCGCGATGAACCCGGAGGCCTACGGCTTCACGAACATCAATTACGATCAGCCCGAGCAGTTCGAGAGCGTCCCCTTGAAGGGAGGCACCGACGTCAGCACGATCGCGCAGGCGGCCGGCTGCACGCCGGAGCAGATTCGCGCACTGAACCCGGAGTTGCTGCGCGACAAGCTGCCGCAGAGCTCCGAGTACAAGCTTCGTGTTCCAAAGGGAACCGCCGACGGCCTGTTGGCGCGCCTCGACGACATCATCGAATCGCAGCCGACCCCGACCTTCATCACCCACAAGGTCGGCCGCAGCGAGTCGCTGCAGGAGATCGCGGCGAAGTACGGCGTCAGCATCTCGGCGATCACCGAGGCCAACAGCCTCACCTCCCGCTCGAAGCTGAAGAGCGGTTCGACGCTCCGCATCCCGACGAGCGCGGGAGGCGATGCGTCCACCGACGGTTCCGCCTCGATCGCCTCGAATGATTCGCAGCCCGAAGCCGCAGCTCCGGCCGCCACTGCCGCGCCGGCGGCACCCGCGCCGGCCGCTTCGACGCCCGGAACCTCGCATGTCTCCGCCCCGCGCCGCAGCACACGCACCGAGCCGTTGCTCGCCGATGCAGGAAGCGCCTCCATCGCGGTGCGTCGTACGGATGCTCCGACTTCCGCGGCAGCCCCGACCCCGAGCGTCCAGCGCCCCGCCTATCACGTTGTGAAGGGGCGCGACAATCTATCGTCGGTTGCGGCCAAATACAGCATCCCCAAGACGGACCTTGCCGCATGGAACGGCCTGGCCGCCGATGCCAAGATCAAGAACGGCCTGAAGTTGCGTCTGAATGCCCCGGATGCTCCGGCAACGGCCCCCACGACGGCCGCCGCGAAGCCGGCGGTTGCGCGCGGGCGTAACCTCGCGGCAGGCAATGCCGATGGGCGCCGCGCGGCGGAAACACGGAACGGCAAACGCGTCACGACCACCTCCACGCGGTACGAGACCCACAAGGTGCGCAAGGGCGAGTCGTTGACCGAGATCGCGGAGCGCTACGGTGTGTCGGTGGATGATCTGCAGGCGTGGAACCCGAAGGAGTCGAAGCGCGGTGGGAGCGTGAACGCCGGCTCGACGTTGAAGATCTACAGCGAGGCGCCGTCGAAGGGCGATGCGCGCAAGTCGAGCCGCGCCTCGAAGACGACGCCGAAGAGCTACGTTGTGCGCAAGGGTGATTCGATGGCGGAGATCGCCGATCGTTTCGGCGTCAGCGTAAAGCAGCTTCGCGCGGCGAACCCCAAACTGACCGAGAAGAACCTTCGCTCCGGAGCGAAGATCCGGATCAGCAAGTAGGAACGCGACCGCCCTGCGCGGCATGGGTCGCGCAGGCTTTGGGGCGAGAAGCTTCCCCCCATCGAACATCTCCGGCAAAGCCGTGGGCACGCCCCCCGAGCCGACACCCCTGGCTCGTCCGCCCACGGCTTTTTTATTGGCCGCATCTCCCTCCACCCGGTCACCCACCATCCCGCAACGCCCAACACTGCTCGGCACGGCACATGCACGGACGCCGCTGCGGCTCGATCGGCCCGACGGCCGGACGAACGACGCAGACGAAGCCGCCCCACAATCCGCATACAAACTACGCATGGCGCGCCGGCTCCATTACCATATTCCAGGCACATCCCCCGCACGGTACCGACGCGGCCGAGGCCCTGTTGGCACCCTGAACCGTTGATCCGAAGCCCACATGGGATGCCATCGCTCATTTCCAGGCAAACAACAGCAATATAGAAGAAGATGGGTTGGTGGATTAGCGCTACGTTCCTGACGCCTGAGACATCGATCTCAGGTACTCACTCAACACTCACTGAACAAGGATGGCGTCATGAAAAAGCTGTCTATCGTCGGGATCGTGTCCGTCGTGCTGGCGATTGCGATCATCGCACTGCTCCCGCGCAATGAATCGGACGCGGCTGCAAAGTTCGGCGGTTCACGCGACAACTGCCACACTCAGGGGACGAACTGCCCGTGCAATCACGCATTGGTGCAGGTCGACATCGGGGGCACGAGCTACTTCGCGAACTTCACCGGTTCGATAACCATGGATTGCATCGATACCGGGACCACGCCGACCGGATTGTGGTGGTGGAAGCAGATCCCACGAGCGTTCGGAGGCACCGGCACCAATCCAACGCTCGGCCTCATGCGCGTCTATCTCGACTCGAGCCGCACCAGCGACACGGCACAGATGACATCGAACGTAATCGGCCAGAATTTCCCCCGGACGCATGACGTGTACGCCTGGGCGAAGATGACGCTCTCCTCGCAGCCGGGGAAGGTCTACGTCAGCAAACAGCAGTTCCACATGCACAACGGCGCCATCCCGTCGTTCGGCGTGCCCGGCTCGCAGATAACGTATTCGGTGGTGACCGATGTGGAATTCGAGGACAGCCAGTTCCCCGGCCCGACGGTGATCAACGTACGCGCCTCCCCGCTCGTCGTCAACCCGTAGTGGTCGAGTGACAGTAGGCCCGACATCTTCGACGTGACGGAATCAACGCACCCCATGAACAATCGTGCTCACGGATGTCCGAGGACAACTGTGAGCACGATTCTCGTTGTGCCCAGGTGATCATCAACGACGAGCAGAGGCGCCTGATCGACGCCCCCTTTCGCTCTCCGCGCCGGGCTCTTACGCAACCGCGCAATCCGTCCGCGCACACCGCCGGTTACGCCGGCCCCCAGATCTGAAGCAGGTTGCCGTCCGGGTCCTCGAACTGAACGGACGCGAACTGTTCGGAAGGCTGATCGTATTCCCCCACGATCATCACCCCTGCCTCACAGAGCCGATCATATGCGGCGCGCACGCCGCGCACCACCATGCAGAGGCTGATCTCCGGCGAATGGTGATCCCGCCGCCGCAACGCGGAACGCCCGTCGGCAAGGTAGATCATGAGATCGCCGGCCTGCAGTGTCACGCCGGGCTCCAGCATCTGCTCGGCATCGCCGAAGCCCAGCACCTCCCGGTAGAATCGCACGGAACGGTCGAGATCGACCACGTGGATCATCACCACCGCAAGCCCACGAACCTGCGCGGGAACGGTCGTCTCGGCCGGCGAATTGTTCTCATCCATATCGAAGCCTCCCTGAATGTGCTGGTGTACGATGTGCCGCAATGCAGGACGATCAGCGCGTACGGTCCCCGGCGCCGAACGCCCGCGGCAGCAACTCGGCAAGCGTCGTGTGCACAATCGCGCCGCCTCCCTCACAGATGACTTCGAGCACGGGGGCGTAGTCGTGCAGAAGTTGACGGCAGATGCCGCACGGCATCGTCGGCGCCTCGGCGTCGCTCGTGATCGCGATCGCCACGAACGTCCGCTCCCCCTCCGACAACGCCTTCACCAGCGCCGTCCGCTCCGCGCAGATCGTCCCGCCGTAGGAGCCGCTCTCCACGTTGACGCCCGTGTAGACGTTCCCGTCGGCGGTGAGCAGCGCGGCGCCGACCCGGAAGTTGGAGTACGGCGCGCACGCGTTCGGCAGCGCATCCCGGGCTATCACCACCAGGCCTTGACTCTCTTCGTTGTTCAACATCGATTCACGTTCTCCCATGTGCCACGTTCAACGTTCAACGTTCAAAGTTCAAAGTTCAAAGTTGCGCACAGACTCGCGTACCCCGCAAGTACACACACGACAACCGACGGGGCCGCAGGTCTTTGCCGACCGTCCACGGTCCACCGTCATCGGCATTGCTACACGGAACTACCGCCACCGGTCCTCACAGCACCGCCTTCTCGATGATCGTGTCGCGGTGCCAGAGCACGTCGTCCACCTCCGGGTAGTCCGTCGTGTAGTGCAGGCCACGGCTCTCCTTGCGGGTCAGCGCCGAGTCCACGATCAGCAGCGCCGTCTCGGCGATGTTGCGCAGTTCGAGCAGCTCCAGCGTGATCTTCGTGCGTCGGAAATAATCCTCGATCTCTTCGCGGATCAGCGCCAGGCGGCGGCGAGCGCGCAGCAGGCGCACGTTGGAGCGAACGATGCCCACGAGATCCCACATGATCTGCTGCAGCTCGTGCCGATCGTGCTCGATCACGATCCACTCGTCGACGTTGAATACACCCTTGTCGTTCCACGCGGCGATCGTCGGCAGCGCCTCGGCGGCGGCGGGCCAATCCGCCGCGATCTGCTCGATAGCCCGATGCGCGAAGACGATCGCCTCCAGCAACGAGTTGCTCGCAAGGCGGTTGGCGCCGTGCACGCCGGTGCTGGAGACCTCGCCGCAGACATACAGGTTGGCGATCGAGCTGCGGCCGACGAGATCGCAACGGACGCCGCCGCACTGATAATGCGCGGCCGGCACCACCGGAATCCAGTCGCGCGATACGTCCAACCCGATCGTCGCGCACTCGCGCTCGATGTTGGGGAAGTGCTCGCGGAACTCGTCGATCGGGATGTGCGTCACATCCAGGAACACACAGGGCTCGCCGCTCTTCTTCAACTCGCTGTCGATGGCGCGCGCAACGATATCGCGCGGGGCCAGCTCCAGGCGCGGATCGTAGTCCCCCATGAAGCGCTCGCCGCGCTTGTTGCGGAGATATCCCCCGTGGCCGCGCACCGCCTCGGAGATCAGGAACGTACCGGCGCGCTGCGGCGCGTAGAGGCTTGTCGGATGGAACTGCACGAACTCCATGTTCGCCATCACCGCGCCGGCACGATACGCCATCGCATAGCCGTCGCCGGTCGCGATCGCCGGGTTGGTGGTGTGCAGGTATACCTGGCCGCACCCTCCGGTGGCAAGGAGTGTGCGACGCGCAAGGAACGGGACGATCTCACCGCTGCGCGCGTCGAGCGCGTACACGCCGAAGCAATGACGGTGCCGCACGCCCGAACGCCGGGCGCCGGGGACATGATGCTCGGTGATCAGTTCCACGGCGCTGAAGTGTTCGTGCATCGTGATGTTCGGGTTCGCGGCCACCGCATCCAGCAGCGCGCGCTCGATCTCACGGCCGGTCAGGTCCGCAGCGTGCACGATCCTGTTGTGCGAATGGCCCCCCTCGCGGCCGAGATCGAGCGAACCGTCGGCGGTGCGCGTGAACCTCGCGCCGATCTCCATCAGCTCGCGCACACGTTCCGGCCCCTCGCGCACCAGAACGCTCACCGCCTCCTCGTTGCACAGCTCGGCGCCGGCCACCAGCGTATCGCGGAGATGGTTCTCCACGCTGTCGTCCGGCTCCACGACGGCGGCGATCCCACCCTGCGCGTAGTTCGTGTTCGATTCGGCGCGATCCTTCTTCGTGAGAATGGTCACAGAGCCGAGCCGCGCGGCCTTCAACGCGAACGAAAGGCCGGCGATGCCGGAGCCGAGGACGAGGAAATCAGATTCGTACATCATGAGGATGGGGATTCGTGTCGATGCCGCGGCGCGGCGGGCATGCCGACGTTGGCTGGATCGGCGCCGCAGGCATCGGTACGGTCGGGCCTGGATGGGTGTTTCGTTACAGACTCTCCTCGCTCGCCGGGCGGCGCGCGATCATCGGCGCGATGCGGCGGAAGAAGCCGAGCACCACGCGCAGGTAGATCACGCCGCACAGGATCTGCGTGCCGCCGAAGACAAGGTGCCACGAGCCGCCGATGAAGATGTCCGGCCGGAGGCGCAGCGCGGCGTATGCGGCCCCATGAAACAGCACGAACGCGGGCATCACGATCCGCACGTTCAGCATCTGATCGCGTCGCAGCAGCTCGCACAGCTCATCGCGCTCCGCCCCCTGCTGCGCCAACAGGCGGTTGATCATACCGAGGTCGTAGAGAAACAGGAACCAGATCATCACGCCGTAGATCGTGCCGAGCAGGAACCAGTTCTCGAGATTCGCGAGCTGCGTGAACATCACCGCCTCGGCCAGCGTGCACGCGATGTAGAAGAAGTTGTGGCCGAATTCCAGCGGCCATCGTATCACCGTGAACGTGTGGATCAGCGAGCGCGACCAGAAGAGGAAAATCGTCAGCAACCCGACGGCGATGTACGGCCACGATGTGAACTGAAGCGTCACGATCAGACCGCGCGACGATTCGGTGAGGAAGTAGAGCGCGACGCCCTGAATGATGCTGATCAGCGTCAGCTCCATGTTCACCACGAGCCCATCGAGGCGCGAACGCGCGCCGCTGCCGAGGTCCTCGTCGGTCATGTCGATCGCGATGCGTCGTGTGAGTCGAAGCATGATGGAGCAGGTTTGAAGTTCAACGCCCAAAGTTCCGAGCGATACGTTCAACGTTCGGGCTACAGACACCGTACGCAGGGCC
>CAZJYH010000262.1:0-6969 GCA_964549365.1 uncultured Alphaproteobacteria bacterium | reverse complement strand
ATCTTCCGACGAGCAACTCCCGCATGCTGTTCGCTTCGAGCCCGATCAACCCGGGCTTCCCTGCGGTAGCGCCGGCTCAAAAGCGGCCGACGACGTAACGTGACTCCGATGAAAGATCTGTATGAGAAAGAGCGCATTCACTGCCGCGTCAGCGCGGCGCCAGTGGGCAGAGAAGGATTCGAACCTCCGAACTCGTGAGAGAACAGATTTACAGTCTGCCGCCTTTAACCACTCGGCCATCTGCCCGGTTCCGTAACCAGGGAAGTCTCCCTTGGCGAAGAGCCAGCAAATATACGCGTTCGCGGATTACTTGCAAAGGGCCCATAAATTTTCACAATTGGCGCACTTGTGCCGCTCCGAGCCTCCCGCTGTCCGGATCGCGAGCGCCCCGAACGGGCTGTTGATCTGGGTCATAGGCGTCGCGGCGCGATCCCGCATAGCTTTGCCGGCAAACAGGAACATTTATTCAGAGGTGAACCGCATGGATTTGATGGGACGCATTCCCGATTTCAACCGGCCGATCGACGCGCTGGAGATCTGCCACGAGAACATCCTGAAGCGTATGGAGACGCTGGCCTCGCTTGCCCGACTGGTGGCGACCGACGGCCCCTCGGCGCTCAGCGAGCACGTCGAGGTCTGGCGCGAGGTGTTCGCCTTCATCGAACACAATGTCGGCAACCACACGCGTGACGAGGATGAGGGGCTGTTCCCGATGCTGGCCGGGACGATGGCGCACGACATCGCCGCGCTCGACGCCGAACATCGAGCCGTCGAGGAGATCGAACGGACGCTGAGCAACGAGTTCCACGGCCTCCTCGGTCGCGGCGGCGAGGCACCGGCCGATGCGCTCCGGAGGTTCGCCGAACGGGCGCAGGCGCTGGCCGCGATATACCGGCGCCATATCGAGCACGAGAACACGGTGGTGTTCCCGGCCGCGCGCGCCGCACTCAGCAGCGAACAGCTCGCAGCGCTCGGCGCGATCATGCGGCGCCACCGCTCGCTTGCGAACGCCTCGACGGCCTGAATATGCGGACCGGACGCGCCGGTACACGTCGTTGCGCTCGCGATGATCGTGGCGGTGCAGGCCGGTGGCGGACGTCGCGCCGTTCAGCGCGCCGCGCGGGGCGATTGAAGTGACCGCGCCCGCCGTCTCGGCAGGCAGATGCGTCGCCGCTGTCGTATCGGTCAACCGTGCGTGCTACGCCTCGGCACGCACCGACAACCAGATCACGTCCCCCTTCTCGATCTGCAGCACACCGCGGCGCTCCATCCCCTTGATGCAGCGGATCACCGTCTCGACCCGCAGACCCGCCATATCGGCGAGCTGCTGCCGCGTGAACGGGACGCGATACTCGGCATCGCGCGGCACGCCGGCGCTTTCGCGGAAGTATTCGATCAACGCACGCACACGATGCTCCGCCTCCTGCACCGCGATCTCGGCCAGCATCATCGATTTGTAGATCAGCCGGCCGCTCAGCACCTGCGTCACACGCAGGTGCACCTCGAAGTTGTCGCGCAGCAACTGCATGAACGGTTCGCGCGGACATCGCCAGACGGAGCTGTCGTTGATGGTCATCGCGGAGGCCGGATACAACCCACCGGTGAAGAACGGCGGCTCGCCGAAGGACTGCCCTGCGATGAAGTAGCCCTGCACGAACTCGCGGCCGTCGTCGTTGTAGTTGACCATCTTCACGCAGCCGGTGTGCACCATGAAGAAGTCCACGGCATGCGTCCCCTGCTCGAATACGATCTCACCCTTGCGCAGCTCCAGCAGGCGCGCGCCGTACGCCGCGATCATTTCCGAGTCGATGAGGGCCTCACGCCGCACTTCGTTCCCTTTGAATGCCGACATTTCAATCTCACGCAATAGTGGGCGAAGAATTCATGTGCACCATCGACGGCGTCCGACGCGCGGCCGCCGCCATCATCGATACCAGTCGACGTCCCAGCCGAACCCGAACGATCGCGCGGCGCGATGTGTATTCCACGCCGTGCCGTCGGCCTCCTCCGGCTTGAACGGAAGGTCGCGCGATCCCTTCGCGTCCGGCACATACACGTCGTCCCCCCCGGAATCCAGGAACAGCCCGTACGTGCCGATGTCGTCGCGAAAACTCAGGAAGGGTGTCGGATAAAACGTCGCGGCGCCGAGCGGTGCCGTGTCGGTCCAGCCGGGTTGATCAGCGGTCGGACGGAAGTCCACGTTGTACGTGTCATTCCCCGCGCGATCCCACATCACCCCGATGCTCCCCAGATCGGCCGCGCCGCCGCAATTCAGCTTGAGAAAATAGGAGTCGTTCCCGCCGCCGTCGATCGAGATGCCGACCGATCCGTCCCGCGCGTGCCCGAGGTACTGATTCATCGCTCCGTCGTAGCCGACGGCGTAGGTGTCGTTTCCATCGAGATCCACCTTGCAGCCGATCGCGAAGTGCGCCGCCGAACCGATCGAGTACTTCCCGCTGCGGTAGGTGTCGTCGCCGGCCCGATCCTCCAGTACCCCCAGACCCCACCAGTACCCGGCCCCCTGGCTCCAGACCGGCGCGCTGTAGTGGTCGTTGCCGGCGCCGTCCACCAACGCCCCCACCCCACCGGCAAGCGACTGCCCGTCGCCCAGGTCGGCACGGCGCCCATAGCCGCAGCCCTGCGACATGGAGACCGACTGCCCGAGATACAGCTCGGAGATCGCGCCGTCGTCGCGCGCCACGTACCGATCGTTCCAGGCAACGTCAAGCAGGATGCCCGCGCCGAAGGTGGAGCCCATCGCCTGCGACTCGCTGCCGCACGTGTAGCGGTCGTCGCCGGCGAGATCCACCAACGCCCCCACGCCGATGTGCGCGACCCCCTGCCCCCAGAGGCTGTCCACCACGTATTCGTCGTTCCCCGCATAGTCCATCAACGCGCCTGTCCCGTACCACGCGCATCCGAGCCCCGACTCCCGACACCGGTAACGGTCGTCGCCGTCGAGATCGAACAGCGCGCCGACGCCGAACAGTCCGCATGCGATCGCCGCGGGCTCTCCCGCGCAGTCGTATGTGTCGGCGCCGGAGCAATCCACCAGAATGCTCACGTCGCCCGGGGCGCCGCTCGTGGCGGCCTGGCGCCCAACGTAGCTGTCGTCGCCACCGAGATCGATGGTGAGGACCGCCGGCTTTGTCCCCACCGTGTCGGCCCCGGTGCCGAACAGGCGCACCAGCCCCTCGGCCGTCGGGATCTCCGCGCCGTCGAGCCGCATGGCGCGCACCGGACGAAGCGAGTCGGCCGATCGGAACTGACGCAGCGCGCGACTGATCTGCGCGAACATCACGGTCGAGGCGAATGCAAGACGCCGACGATCGACGACGTCGAGCAAACGAAGCACGGTGACGTCCGGCGTTGCGAGCTGCCCCATCCGATCGTCGGCCCACGGCGCCTTCGCAACGCCATACGCCGTGACACCACGCACCGCCGCGGCATTGAACGCGCGCGCGACGGCCGGATCGGCATACGCACCCTCCAGCCATGCACGCCCCTCCGCGATGCCCACCACCATCCGTGCAACCAGCAGCTTCACGTGTGCGGGAAGCGACTGCCAGACCGCGCGCGCCTTCGCGGCGGCGCCCCCGGTCGTGCCCGTGCTCGGCGGCGGTATCGGGCCGCCGGCGCGCCGTGTGCCGTCGCGATACGCCAGAAGTGAATCGAAGCTCTCCGGACGATCGATGCGCGCGGCACCGTACCACCGCAGGTTCTCCACCGAGTCGGAGACGAGCGGCAGCATGCGCGCGGCGGAGATGTCGGTCAACGCGAAGGCGCGCTGCACCACGCCGTCGATCGCGGCCGCGTTGTCGAGCAGGCCCTGGCTTGCCTGGCCGGTGAAGCGCGGCACGTTGCGGACGTTGCGATACAGGCCCCACACCGAACGCAGCACGTAGGGGTCGGGATTGTACCCGGTCATTTGATCGGCCGTAAAGCCGAGCGTTCCCGACGGCATCGCGAGGCCGCGCAGCGCCCCATCCCACAACGAGTCGGGAACCACGAGCGCCGCGCGCCCGGCCGGAACGGTGTGCGGCCCGGAGGGCACCATCACGGCCGCAGCCGCGTCGGCCCCGGCGGTCGAAGCGGCGCTCGATGTTGTGCGTTGCGCCGCGCAGCCCGCAAGCAACAGCAGTAGAAGCAGAGCGATGGCTTTCGATGAAGGAAGATGTCGGGTACGGATCATACGGAGGATCGGGATTGGGTCGATTGCGAACCGAGGGAGATGGGGCCGCCGGCGTCACGCCAGCCACGGCCACAACGTCAGGCACTTCCAGAGCGCCATCACTTCATCATCGGCGGCGGCCCCGCGCAGCCAGCGTTCGTGGAGCGCGCGCAGCCGGTCGATGTCCACATACGGCGCGAGCGGATCGGGGGCGTTCATCATCCCGTCGATCCGGTCCGACTCGAACATGCGGAGCGCCCGATGAAAGTTCGGCCCGGGGTTCCCCTTCGACGTCCGCCATTGCACATCCGGCGGCAGCAGCCCCTGCATGGCGCGGCGCAGCACGAAGCGGCCCCAGCCGTCGCGCAGTTTCTGATCGGACGGGATCGCGCAGCAGAACCGGATGAGCCGCCAGTCGTAGAACGGGTATCGCGGCTCGATGCCGTGCGCCGCCGCGGCGCGATCCATCATCTCCAGCACGAAGGGATGCAGTCCCCACTCGAGGCGCCGAACGTGGTCCTCGTGCAGCGTCCGCGATCGCGCGATCGACGCCCCCTGTCCGGCATACCGATCACGCAGCCCGATGCGCGCGGCGAAGCGCCGGTCGATCGGCATGGTCCCCCACGGCGCACGCCCTTTCAACGCATCCACCGTGCGCGCCAGCGGCGCGGTCACCAGCGGCGCCAGCACCGTACGGCGCAACGAACGCCAGGCAGAGCCGTGGCCCGCATGAACGGCCACGCCGCGCAGCTCGCGCCGCAGCGTCCCCCAACGGCCGGAGCGCGCAAGTTCCGGCAGGTAGGCCATGCCGTGTGATACCGTCGTGTCGCCGTCGAGTCCGTCGAGCCAGACGCCCAGGCCGGCCGACGACGCGGCCTTGAACATCTCCCAGTGCAGGAAGAGGTTCGGGGCGAAGAACGGCTGCCCGAGCGATGCGATCATGTCGTCGCCGTCCGGCAGCGGGCTGACGGCATCACCTGCGATAAAGCTCGGCTCGATGCCGCCCAGACGCACGACGGACTCGATGAAGGCGCGCTCGTTGGAAGCAGGAACATCGTCGAACACGATCGAGAACGCACGCACCGGTTGCGGGAAGCCGACCGGGCCGGCGTCCGCGCCCTGCACGGCCCGCATCACGGCCACCACTGAAGAGGAATCCAGTCCGCCGCTCAACGCCGCCGCCACACCGAGCGGGCCTGCGCAGCGATCGCGCACGGCGCGCGTGAAGTGATCGAGGAACGCCTCGGCATACTCAGCGTCCGACGAAAGCCGCACGGCCTCCTCCGGATCGAGCCGATCATACCGCCGCACGTCCAGCCTCCCCTCGCGCAGCAGCAACAGATGCGCGGGCGGAAGCCGACGAATGCCGGCGTGGAAGGTGCGCGCGGTGTCGTCGAAGATGCCGGCCAGATAATCCCCTACCCAGATCTCGTCGACTTCGGCGGCGATCGACGGCAACGCGCGCAACGGCTCGATCTCCGACGCCGCGCAGAAGAACTCGTCGCCGTGATGAAAGTACAACGGCTTGACGCCCATTCGATCGCGCGCGCAGAACAGGGTGCGTGACACCGGATCCCAGAGCGCGAACGCGAAATCGCCGTGAAGGTGTTCGAGGCACCGCTCGCCCCATCGTTCCCATGCGCGCCCGATGAGCGCGGCATCGGTCATCGATTGCTCCGCGTCGTGCAAGCCGAGCGCGCGCAGCACCTCGTCGCGGTTGTCGATGCGGGCGTCGGCAACGATGCGCGGAAGCTCCGGCGCGTCGCCGAGCGGCGCCACGGTGGTCGCCGTGAACGCCGTGGTCGCAAACGCGCAGAGCCCCATCGCCACGTCGCGATGGATCCACTCCTCGCATCCATCGGGCCCGCGGTGCGCCGATGCCGCAACCATGCGATGCAGATCGCGAGCCCCCGCCGGGCGGCCGTGAGCATTCAGGACGGCGACGATGCCGCTCATTCGTGGAACGTGGATATCATGAACGTCCCGGATTGGGAACGGAAAGGATCAGCGTGGCGGGAATAATACGGAACGTGGGGTGAATGTCGTGGCGTGGTGAGCCGCGGGTCTTCTTGCGTGCTTCGGGTCGTTGTGGTGGTATCATCCGGGACGCCGGATACTGGACGCTGGACGCGGGACGCGGGACGCGGGACGCGGGACGCGGGACGATGGACGCGGGATGCGGGACGATGGACGCGGGACGATGGACGCGGGACGATGGATGGTGGACGCGGGACGATGGATGGTGGACGCGGGACGATGGATGGTGGACGCTGGACGCGGGACGCTCGTAGGAGATCGCGGTGACGGGTGGCTCGCGGGGTGGCGAGTTGTGGATTGCGAGTAGCGGGGCCCTTTGTGTCCTTGTGGTCCGATCGTTCGGGACGACGCCCGACGTTGGGCACTCGTGAAGAGGAGCGCGTGGCGGGACGCGGGCATCGTGGCCGGCCCTTCGCGCTCCTCTGCGTCCTCTGCGGTGAAATCCTCGTTGCGTCGGGCGGGGCGAAAGGGCCGGACTCGAACATCGCCTAGAACCGCACCCCCACCCCGCACCGCATCGCGCGCGGCGTGCCGGGGGTGAAGTGCAGCTCCCGCACGGGCGCCGCCTCGTTGCGCAGACGGCTCTCGGTATCGAACTGCGCCTCGTTCCATTCGGCGTTCAGCAGGTTCTCCACGTTGAGGTGGAGTTCCAACGCGCCGAGTCGATACGATGCCGACAGATCGACGATGCCGTATCCCATCGCCCGCACGGTGTTCTCGGCGTTCGCGAAGCCTCAGGCGGGGCCGCCGAAGCCCAAGAA
>CAZJYH010000261.1:0-6970 GCA_964549365.1 uncultured Alphaproteobacteria bacterium | reverse complement strand
GCGTCGCGCGCGCCGTCCTGCATGCGCAGGCGCACCCGATCGCCGTCGGCAAGTCCGGCCGCGCGGCCGATCGCAACGCCGTCGCGCTCGACGATGGCGTAACCACGGGCGAGCACATTGGTCGGGTTGAGCGCGCGGAGAGCGGATTCGACCAGCAACAGCCTTTCCCCCGAACGCGCGGCCAGCCGCCGCAGCGCGAGCGTCGATCGGTGGGCGAGATCGTCGATGCGTTGCTGGTAGGCGCGGACCAGATCGAGCGGGCGCGAGAGCCCACGACTTCGGAGCAGCGCGGCCAGCTCGCGCCGGGCATGGCGAAGTTTCGTCTCGAGAAGTTGAAGCATGCCGGACTCGATCTCGCGGAGGGCGGCGAGCAGTTCGGCCCGATCGCGCACGGCGAGCTCGGCAGCGGCCGTCGGCGTCGCGGCCCGGACGTCGGCCGTGAAGTCCGCGATCGTGAAATCGATCTCGTGCCCGACGGCAGATATCACGGGGATGCGAGAGCGGGCGATGGCCCGAGCCACGACCTCCTCGTTGAACGCCCAGAGATCCTCGGTCGATCCGCCGCCGCGTCCGACGATCAGCAGATCCACATCGTCGAGCCGGTTCATCTGATCGATCGCGGCCGCCACGTCCTCGGCCGCGCCGGCCCCCTGCACCTGCGCCGGACGGAAGACCACCCGCACCGACGGCATGCGACGTTCGAGCGTGGTCAGGATGTCGCGGATCGCCGCTCCGGTCGGTGAGGTGATCACACCGATGCGGGTCGGGAACTCCGGGAGCGGTCGCTTGCGGTCCGCATCGAACAGCCCCTCGGCCGCCAGCCGCTTCTTCAGCAGCTCGAGTGCCGCCTGCAACTCCCCTTCGCCCAGCGGCGCCATCGAGACACAATCCAACTGGTAGGAGCCGCGCGGCGCGTAGACCGTGATGCGCCCGCGGGCCACCACCTTCATGCCGTCGCGAATCGGGTGGCGCAGCGTGCGGCTCTTCCAGAGCACGCCGCTCAACACGGCCGCGTCGTCCTTCAACGTGAAATACGTGTGGCCGCTGGAGGCACGATTCCACCCGGAGATCTCTCCCTGGACGGTCACGTCGCCGAACTCCCCCTCCAGTACGTTCGCCAGGCGACGCGTCAACTCGGCAACGGTCGCGACGCGCGGCGATTCGGCGCGGGGATCGGCGCCGCGGGGAGTACCGGAGCGGGATTGTTCGATCGGGGGCGGGGATCCACCGGCTCGTCTGATTACCATAGACCGCCAAAATAGGAAATCGCGATCTGCGGAACGATGACGGTGCGTGAGCGCCGGCTCCATTTTCCTCGGCAGGGGGTCGCCCCGCATGGGGCACCGGCGTATATTTGTGCTCTTACCGCTATCGTGCGGGATGCGTAGCGTCCCTCAACCACGCCCTTACATCGATACGACATGGCGAAACCAAGCAGGAAGCCGATCGCACGCCCATCGAAAGCCGGCCTTCCCCAACGCAACCCCATCGAGCTGAGTCCGATCGTGGCCGTCGGCATCTTCGTGGCCGTCACGTTGCTCTTCTTTGCCCCGCACCTGTTCGGCGGCAAGCATCTCTGGGAGGATTTCACCGAGCAGACCTTTCCGTTCGAGGCGTTCGCCGCGCGCAATTTCATGGCCGGGATCGTGCCGTTCTGGAACCCGTTCTCCTTCAACGGCATGCCGTTCCTCGCGGACATCCAGAACGGGTTCTTCTATCCCGGCAACATGCTGATGTACATCCTCTCCGGCGGGAAGTTGAGCGCGTGGCTGCTGCAGTTCTTCGTGATCGTTCATTACCTGGTGGCGATGATCGGCATGTGGAAGCTGGCGCGGGCGCTGGGCATCGGGTCGTGGGGGGCGGTGTTCTCCGGCATCGCGTATTCGCTCTGCGGCATGATGGTGGTGCACATGATCCATGCGAACGTGGTGGAGCACCTGGCCTGGTTTCCGTTGATCACGTATCTGTTCTATCGCGGGCTTACCGAGCGCAGCCTGCGCCATGCGCTGCTCGCCGGGCTGACGCTGGGCGTTGCCATGCTGGTCGGGCATCCGCAGTCCGCGTTGTATATCGTGCTCTTCCTCTTCGCGCTGACGATCTTCGTGATGGTGCGCGATCTGCGTTCCGGCGACGACGGCGCGCGAGGCTCGCTGGCCAGGGCGTTGGCGATGGCCGCGCTCCCGGTGGCGATCGGCGCGGGAATCTTCGCGGTGCAGTTGCTCCCCTCGCAGGAGCTGGCCGGATTGTCGGAGCGCGCCGAGATGAGCTACGCGAAGTCGCTCGACGGCGAGCTGGGAACCGGGCAGCTGCTCACGTTCGTGGTGCCGAAGTTCTTCGGCACGGCCGGACCGGGCACGGAGGTGAGCCTGCCGTTCTGGTATCGCGCGGAGCGTTATTACTACTGGGAGACGGCGGTCTACATCGGCGTGGTGACGCTGCTGCTGGCGGCCGTGGGGCTGGCGTCGCGACGGCTCGGGGGGCTGGGATGGTTTCTCGCCGGCATGTCGGCCCTTGGCGTTGCCTTCGCGCTCGGCGATAATTTCTTCGTGCATCCGATCATCGCGCGGCTGCCGTTGTTCGACAAGTTCCGCATCCCGACGCGCATGGCGATCTTCGCCTCCTTCGGCGGCGCGCTGCTTGCGGGCGTGGGGCTGGAGCGCGTGGTGCGCGGTCGCGAGGGGGAGGGGCGGATGGTGAACGGGATGCTCGCGGTCGGCGGCGTCATCGTGCTGATCGGCCTGCTGACGGTTTCCGGCGTGCTCGGCGGGATCATGAACGCGCCGAAGGAGCTCATCGCCGACGTCGGGCCCACCGGATTGACCGCGCTGCTGCTCGGCGGCATCGCGACCCTCGTCGCGTTCCTCTCGATGAAGGGGCGCATCCCTGCCACCGCGGCGGCCGCATTGCTGCTTGTTGCGGGCATCACCGACGTGTTCCTTTTCGGCGCCGGACAGAACAGTTCAACCGACAACCCGGAGCAGATCTACAAGGCGAACGACGCCGAGTTCGCGGCCTTCAAGGCCTCGTCGCCCGACAAGCTGTTCCGCGTGAAGATGCGCGAACAGGGAGCGATGCTGATGCAGCGCAATCAGGGGCCGTACAGCGGCATCATGCTCTATGAGGGGTACAATCCGTTGCTGCTGCAGCGGCGCGTGCCGCCGGCGCCCACGCAGGAGGCGTCGTTCGATCTGCTCAACATCGCCTACGATGTGCGCGTGGACAGCACCAACGGGCGGGCCTCGCTCATGGAGCGGACAACGCGGTACCCGCACGCGCGCATGCTCTACGACGTGAAGATCGCCACCGAATCCACCTCGGCCGAGACGATGAAGGGGGGGAGCGTGGATCTCGGGCGCACCGTGGTGCTCGAGGAGGATCCCGGCATCCGGACCGACGGAAGCGGAACGGGGAAGGCGACGATCACGCGATACGATGCCGATGAGATCGGCGTGAACGTCACCACGGACAAGCCGGGCATTCTGCTGCTGAGCGAGATCTGGTATCCCTGCTGGGATGTCACGATCGACGGCGCGCCGGCAAAGCTGCTGCGGGCCGACTACTCACTGCGCGGCGTTGCGGTGCCGGCCGGAACGCACACGGTGGCGATGCGCTTCCATTCTCCCGCGTTCGCGCAGGGGATGTGGATCACGCTGGCCACGCTTCTTCTCACTCTCGGCGGCCTGGTCTTCACCATCGTGAAGCACCGGCGCGCCGGGACCGCCGTATCCTCCGGGGGCGTCGGCTCAGGGGGTGGGACGAGCGCCTGAGCCGAGGCGCTCGCGCTCGATACGGTCGTTGTAGCCGCGTCGGCGTTCGATGCGACGACCGTCGGGCCGGCGACCTTCGATCCGGACGGCATCGCGGCGCACACATTTTGCAACGCATGGGCCTGCTTCCTCTTCTCGCGGGCGGGGCCGCGCGGTGGTAAGTTTGCCGTGCGGATTCATTCCGCGCACCGGGCGATGTACTCCGCTCGGTGGCCGTCGTTCTCTCTCCTCGGATGTTCCTTCTCCAGTCGTAGCAGCATAACCAACCTTGATGGGCCTCTTCGATTCGCTGATCTCGAGCGTGCTTCCGTATGCACCCAAGCCTTTGGTGAAGGTCGTCGCCAAACGCTACATCGCCGGCGACACGCTGAACGATGCGATGAACACCGTTGCCCGCCTGAACGGGGAGGGAACGATGGCGACCGTCGACGCGTTGGGGGAGTTCGTCAAGAGCGCGGAGGTGGCGCGGCATGAGGCCGACACGTCGGTGCAGGTGCTGCGCGAGATCGCGCGGCGCGGCGTGGACTCGAACCTTTCGGTGAAGCTGACCTCGCTGGGGTTGGATATCGACGCGGAGTTCGCGCACGACAATCTGCGCCGCATCGTTTCAACGGCGGCCGAGTCCGGGAACTTCGTTCGCATCGACATGGAGAACTCCCCGTACACCGATCGCACCATCGCGCTGTACCGGCGGATGCGCGACGAGTTCCCCGGGCATGTCGGCATCGTGTTGCAGGCGTATCTGCGGCGGACCGAGCAGGACGTGCGCGCGCTTGCGGCTGAGGGGAGCCACTTCCGGCTGTGCAAGGGGATCTACGTGGAGCACGAGTCGATCGCGTTCACCGCGCGCGAGGACGTGCAGGCCAACTACCTCAAGTGCCTGGAGATCATCCTCGACAACGGATGCTACGTCGGGATCGCCACGCACGACGATGTGCTGATCAACGGCGCCCGCGAGATCATCGGGCGGCGGCGCCTGGATCGCGAGAGATACGAGTTTCAGATGTTGCTCGGCGTGCGCGATCCGAAGCGGCGCGAGCTTGTGGCGCAGGGACACCGCCTGCGCGTATATGTGCCGTTCGGCCGCGACTGGTATGGATATTCGATTCGCAGGCTCAAGGAAAATCCCTCGATTGCCGGGCATGTCTTCAAGGCTATCTTTACCGGTAATTGAGAGGTACCCCACCGGAAAAGCGGCGCAGGGTTTCAACGGAATTCAATCACCTACTCAAGGTTGCAAGACTATGGATACGAAGCAGATCCTTTCCGACGCCGAACAAGAGATGAAGAAGGCGGTGGAGCACTGCCTGATCGAGTTCGCGAAGATCCGAACGGGCCGGGCGTCCACCAATCTCCTGGACTCGGTGCGCGTGGACTACTACGGCCAGATGGTGCCGCTTTCGCAGGTGGCATCGCTGACGACGCCGGACGCCACCATGATCCTCGTGCAGCCGTGGGAGAAGAACCTGGTGCCGGTGATCGACCGCGCGATCAAGGCGGCGAACCTGGGGCTGAATCCCAACAACGACGGCGCGGTGATCCGTCTGCCGATCCCGCCGCTCAACGAGGAGCGCCGCAAGGAGTTGGCCAAGGTTGCGAGAAAGGCCGCCGAGGATTCCAAGGTCGGCGTGCGCAACGCCCGTCGTGACGGGATGGACGCGCTGAAGCGTGCCGAGAAGGACGAACATATGAGCGAGGACATGCGCAAGGCCGGCGAGCTGGACGTGCAGAAGCTGACCGACCGCTACATCGCCGAGATCGACAAGCACCTCGCCGACAAGGAAAAGGATATCATGTCGGTGTAATCCGCCCGCGCTTCGGACGTCTTCAGCGAACGCGGTTTTGAGGCGACCGGCACGGACGATGCCGGTTGTGAAGGGGCCGGGCCGGGGCATGCATTCCGAGGGGGAGATGCCGTGGGGGCATTCCGAGGCCGGTACTCAGCACCCCAATCGAGGCAACATTGTGCTACCATCGGAATACGAACAGGAACTCGACGATGCGATCTTCCGCCAGGGTGAACTGCGCGGGCGCATCACGACCTCGCTTTCGATGCTCACCGATTCGCTTCTGGAGCTGAACGCTCTGGAAGTGTACTACCAGAAGCCGATTGCGAAGGCCGTAGCGCCGGCGGAGATCGAGCTGCTGCGGCGCAGGCTGACGTCGGTGAAGGAGCTGCTTCGCCAAGCGATCGCTCCGGGGCTTTCCGGCTCGGCGATCGCCGAGGACCGCGGCGCGATGGAACCATGATACGGCGAACACAACCAATCAATCGGATACAAGGAACGCATTCATATGGGACAGGCTCAGTCCAACGGCGCTCCCGCGCCCCTCGTTCGGCATGACGGGGAGATCATCAACGGCGCCGAGCACCACAAGCTGATCATCGTGGGCTCCGGACCGGCGGGGCTCACCGCCGCTCTGTACGCGGCCCGCGCCAACCTGAAGCCCGTGATCTTCGAAGGGAGCCAGCCCGGCGGCCAGTTGACGATCACCACCGAGGTGGAGAACTACCCCGGGTTCGAGCATGGCATCCAGGGGCCCGAGATGATGGAGGTGTTCCGCAAGCAGGCGCAGCGTTTCGGCGCCGATTGTCGCTTCGAGCACGTGATCGACGTGCGCCTTGGCGAACATCCGTTCCGTCTCCGGACCGACCGGGATCATGAGCTGTCGTGCGACGCGTTGATCATCGCAACGGGCGCATCGGCGAAGCTGCTCGGGATTACGAGCGAGACGCAGTTCATGGGGTACGGCGTGTCGGCCTGCGCAACGTGCGACGGTTTCTTCTTTCGCAACCAGGAGGTGATCGTCGTCGGCGGTGGTGATACCGCGATGGAGGAGGCGAACTACCTGACGCGCTTCTGCAGCAAGGTGACGCTGGTGCATCGCCGCGACGAGTTCCGTGCCTCGAAGATCATGGTGGCGCGCGTGCTGGCCAACCCGAAGGTGGAGGTGATCTACAATGCCGAGATCGCCGAGGTGCTCGGCGTCACCGATCCGGTGCGGCGGGTCACCGGGGCCGTTCTGCGCGATACCGTCACGGGCGAGACCCGCGAGGTGAAGGCCGACGGCGTCTTCATCGCCATCGGACACAAGCCGAACACCGAGGTGTTCGCAGGGCAGGTGGAGGCCGACGCCAACGGCTATCTGCTGACGCGCGGCAAGAGCACCTACACGAATGTGGACGGCGTGTTCGCGTGCGG
>CAZJYH010000260.1:5033-6981 GCA_964549365.1 uncultured Alphaproteobacteria bacterium | reverse complement strand
GACAGAGTATGAGCCTGCTTCTAACCAACTTCGGAGCAGTAGCCGGGTCCGCCTTGTCTTCACTCGCCACGACCGGGGCTGTTGCGCAGATCGAGAATTACTACAACATCTCGATTCAACCGCGGGTATACCAACCGCAGACGAATCAAGGCATTCAGATCCCGCGCAGTCAGTTCCGTGATAACTTTGCTCCGGCCGTAATTGATGCCGACAATGGTACTACTGGAGGAATTAGCCTGGGCTTCGACGCTGAGTTCGATGGCCAGACCTTCACCCAGTTCTATGTGTCGATCAACGGCTGGATCAGCTTCCAGGACCCGGGAGCGTACCTGACGGACGATCCCTTCGAGCTGTTCAACGACGCCCCGCCCAACGAGACGGTTGCACCGTTCTTCGGTGATCACTATCTCCGCACGCCGGGCTTCGACGACACCGATCCCTCGGGTCGTTTGTACACGCCGAGCACGATTCGCTACGTGAACCTTCCCGCCAACAGCGACGGCCAGCAGACGCTGATCGTCGAGTGGGAGGACCTGAACATCAACTATCGCTTCGATCCGACGCAGCCTGACAATCCGTTCGCCCCCGTCGGCAACGTGAAGCCGCAGGCACCGTCGGTCGGATCGTTCCAGGTCTGGATCATCCAGGCCAAGCCGACCGAGCCGTCGAAGCAGCCGACGATCGAATTCCATTACGGTCCGGTGGGTGCACACCCGGCGGTTCCGTTCCCCGATTCCGTGGGTGTGGTCGTCAAGACCTCGGGCGCCACGGTCGGTATTGAGGGTCTGCCGGGCGTCAACGGCGGCCAGACGAGCTATATCAATGCAGTCGCGTACCGCGAGTATCAGGGGATACCGGCAGCGCGTCTTCTGGACAGCATCACCCGCAGCACCCGCCGCACGCGCGTGTGGCCGCCGTCGGGGTATCCTGGCCAGGCCTTCGTCTTCACGCCGAAGGGCACCCGTCGCATCCGTGATTGGGGCGATGGTGATGCGGATCTGACGCAGTTGAACGTTGCTCTTCCGAGCAACATCCGTGAGGACCAGCGTCGCTTCGTGACGTTCCTGGATGTCATTCGCATCCTGCGTCACCAGGCAACGCGCAACATCGACTTCGATTCGACATACGGTCTCCATGGCTTCCATGGTGACGTGAACCATAATGGTCGCTTCTACTACTCGAGCCGGAACTACAACAATACCGCCGACTCGCTCGACGGATTGAATCGTCTGGTTCGCTACGTGGTGAAGTGGCCCCTCAAGAGCCGCAACTGGTTCGATGATCCGCCTGCCGACAACTCGTTCAACGGCTTCCTTTACGACGCCGATGAGTTCGATGCGGGTCTGATCATGCTCTACCTCGCCGCGAAGCTTCCGATACTTCCGTGGCTCCCGGACACCCTTCCCAGATTCACCGGCAAGTTCATCGCGAACGGCAACGCCAGTGATGTGAAGGTCACCAACGGCACGCTCGTCGGCACCCGCCGTGTCGAGATCCCGGTGACGTTCAACGGGTATCTCGACGGCGCCACCGGCGTCGCGCTCGAGATGGGCGAAGGAAGTCGCATTGTCGAGGTTCGCCCGATGAAGAGGACGGACAATGCATGGGTCGAGGCAGTTGCCTCCGAGAACCGTCTGGCTCTTGCCGCTGCCGGCACCTTCGGTCCGAACGATGTCGTCGCCACGCTGGTCGTAGAGGCCAACGATAATGGTGATGTCGTCTTCGATGCCGTCAAGGTGGGTGGTGCCGATAAGGCGACGCGCAAGTTCAACATCTTCGGCAATACCAACGGTGTTGGTGTGGCCGGCGAGACGAACAGCCTGAGCCTTACCCGGAACTTCCCGAATCCGTTTGCTCCGAACAGCTCCACAGTGCTCGGTTACACCGTGCCGGTGAGCAGCCAGGTGAGCGTGCGTGTCTACGACGTCCTCGGCCACGAGGTCAAGAC
>CAZJYH010000260.1:1536-5023 GCA_964549365.1 uncultured Alphaproteobacteria bacterium | reverse complement strand
CGCTCGTCGACGACACGATGCAGCCGGGCCAGTACACGACGGAGTGGAACGGGCTCGACAGCTTCGGCAAGCCGGTCGAGTCGGGCGTCTACTACTGCCGGATCGAGGCCAACGGCCAGAGCCGTGTGACCGCGATGCAGGTGCAGAAGTAACGCCCGCGATGGCCTCACGTTTGGTTGGCCATCGTCCCAAGCGTTTGAGTGTTGAAGAGTGTACCCGGGGAGCAGATATGCGATATTGGTTTCCGATAGCGTTGACGGCAGTGATCCACTGCCTCTGCTCCCCGGCCGCTCAGGCTCAGGCGACTCGTCCGTTGACAATTCAGATGGATTCAGTACGGTTCAATGTCTGCGATGACATCAAGACCTTTCTGATTCCGGTAAGGATCGGGGATATCTCGGTCGGTGACAGCTTGGTCGGTCTGGAGATGTATCTGGGCTGGGACAAGTCGACCATCGAGATCGAGGATCAGGCTATCCTCAGCAATGAAACGCTGGGGCACCAGTTCGCCGACAAGAACGTCGTTCGCGACCGCGACAACGGCACCATGCTGGTGCAACTGGGCAACACATCGTTGAAGCCTGTTGCAGGGACGGGAAAGCCTCTCTTCTTCTTGAAGGGGAAGGTGATCGCCCCCGATACAGTCGGCGGAAACTTCGGATGGATCCAGGTGTTCTCGGCGACCTTCGAAAGCAAAACGAAGTTCGATCCGATCGACATGTCGAAGCCAGGAATGGTGAGCGTGACGAGAGATACGACACCTGCATTCACCGGGGCGATGAGTGTTGACGCAGCATCGTTGGATACTGCTCATGCCGATACAGTGACGTTGACAATTGGGAATCTGCGGAACCGCCGCGTGCGTCGCATCGATTTCTCATTGAGAGTCGATCCGCGCTACGTTGGATTCCTGGACACGATTCAAACCGGAACGATTGCCGATCAGGGCATCTGGGCATCGAAGGAGGTGAGCATCACCTCCGAGGTTCTCAGTGGAACCCTGGTGGCGCAGTCGGACATGAAGACCGATGGAGCGCTGCTCAAGCTTGTGCTGCAACGGCGAACAGATAGTGCCTTTCAAAGCACGATCGACGTTCTCAACTTCAATGTCAACGGTAGTTCTTGTCTCGGAAAGCTCCTGGTGCAGGGAGCAGCGGTTGATGCAAAGGCCGTGAAGAAAGAGGATACATCGGCAAGTGTTGTTGAAGATCGAGCGGGGGAGCGTGATGCGGCCATTCGCGTGGAGTGTGATCAGTCGACAGGAGTGATCACGATTCACACGGGCGGCGAGGAGATAGCCGAAGTGGAGATCTTCGATGTGAACGGTGAGCGGCTGCTTCGGCAGTCGGTAGAGCGCGATGGCGCTTCAACACTGAGGGTACGATTGACAACCGTTCCGCCAAGCGGGAGCTATTTCGTGGGGCTCCTCGGCAGGAATGAAATTGTGTATAAGCGATTCACAATAAAAAAGTAACATCTCTAAAAGGAGATACGATCCATGCGTAAACGGTATTGGTTCGTGGGGGCGAAGGCACTGGTGCTGTTGTCCCTGTTGCTGGCGGGAGCCAGCACAGGCAACGCACAGGTGTACAAGCGCCTTCCCATCCTGACGTTAGTCAAGGCCTTGAAGGTAGGCAACGACGACGTGACCTCGCAGGACACGCAATACGTTGCCGAGGCAGGGACCGGTGAGAAGCGATACTTCTTGATGCCGGTCTATATCAACAACACCCTCGACTCGATCGAAAACACGGTCAAGGGTGTGGGCGGGGAGCCGATCTACAGCTTCCGCTTCAAGATTCAGTACAACCGTACGCTTCTGCGTGCGATCGGCGTGCAGAAGCGCGGCCTGCTCCCGCAGGACACGACTGTCGCGGCGAAGTACTTCAACCTGAGCTGGGATATCGACGAAGATTCCACATACAAGCGTCAGACGATCGGTACCTCGTCGGCAAACGGCGAGCGTATCATGATCACCGGCAGCTCTTCGATCCCGCTGCCGCTGCCGCTCCGTTCGGATGCTCCTCCGGGACGTACGGACGATCGCTTCCGCGACACGGCCGTGTTCATGTACGTGTTGTTCGAGGTTGTCGGCACCGCGCAGCTTGGCGGTGGCGGCGTCGGTAACCGCGATCAGGTGATCCTGACGAACGATTCGATTCGTTGGAACAACTACCCGTGCACCGGTCCGCTCACGCCGAGCGTTCCGGCGGAGATGGTGGCTCGCGGTTTCGATCCGAACCCGCGTTCGCAGCAGTCGATTGCACCGACCCCGGTGTTCCCGATCACGTATCCGAACAACTATGGTTCGACGGTGATCTCGATCACGGCTCAGCCGCGTATCGAGCTCTTCCCGCCGGGCCAGGTGGGGACGATCAACGGCGATCCGTCGAAGTACGAACTGACGCGGTATATGCAGACGCAGTTCGGCAACAACAACTACATCTTCCGGAACCTGTTGCTCCGCAACAACGTGCCGGGATCGGTGCTGCGTAACGTGATCGTCGAGACCGACGAACCGTGGCTCCGTGTCGACACGAACAATCCGGTTACCCCGGGTGTCGGCCCTGGCGGCACGCCGCCGGGTGAGCGCGGTATCTTCATCCGTGAAGTGCCGAACTCGCAGATCAACCTGAACGTTGTCGCCAATCCGAATCTGCTTCCGACCGGAACGCCGGGCACGTACCCGACCCCGGGCATCTACATCGGATACATCACGTTCCGTTCGCCCGAGGCATCCAACAGCGCGGTGAAGTTGAAGGTCGTCCTGATCGTCAACCGCAATCCGTTGGAGCCGGCGTTGAACGACCAGACCGAATCGACGAACCCGCGCGGCATCCAGATGCTGGTTCGTAACTCGGCTCCGGCACCGGATACCACGTACCTGACCTTCGGCACGGGCCTTGCCGCCCGCGACAGCGTCGACCTTCTCTTCGGTGAAGAGGAAGCCGCCGCCCCGCCGACGCCGAACACGTTCTTTGCTCGCTTCTATCCACCTGTGTACGACGGCTCAGCGCCGCCGTTCAAGGGAATCATCGACACGCGTGGTACTACTCCGCGGCCGACGAACGGTGAGTCGAGCATCGACATCCGCAACTTCCGCACGAACACGACCATCGTGTACTGCGTGAAGTTCAGCGCCGGCGTCCCGCAGAACTACCCGCTGATCGTGGAGTACGATACCCGTGACTTCCCGAACGGCGCGCAGCTCTTCGTCCGCGACAACATCAACGGCCGCTTCTTCAGCACGAACATGCGGCAGTCGACCTCGCTCGGCGGTACCCGTCGTTACTTCACGATTCAGGACCCGAACATCACGGGCTTCTGCATCGAGTACACGGTTCCGTCGGTGGTGCAGTTCCCGGAGATTCAGACCGGCTGGAACTTTGTCTCGCTGCCGGTTGCTCCGTCGGATGCCCGCTCGAACGTGGTGTTCCCGAACATCTCGTCGGCGGCTTCCGCGGAGGGACCCGTGCCGGCCGGCACC
>CAZJYH010000260.1:876-1526 GCA_964549365.1 uncultured Alphaproteobacteria bacterium | reverse complement strand
GCTTCTCGCAGAGCCAGTATCTGTTCGATGATACGGTTCAGGTGGGCGTCGGCTACTTCGTGAAGTACGGTGTGCTGCTCGACAAGACCGTGGCCGGCGTTCGCGTCGCCCGCATCGACGAGCGTGTGGCTCCGTTCTACACCATCCGTATGTACCAGGGCTGGAATACCGTCGGCGGCCTCTCGGTTCCGACGACGACCGACCCGCAGTACATGAACTTCGGCCCGATCGCCTCGTTGCCGACTCCGAACCGTGTTGGTGAAGTCTATCGCTACATCACCGATCGCGGCTACGAGCAGGCGTCGCTCATCATCCCGGGCTACGGCTACTGGATCAAGGTGAACGGCGATGGTTACTACCGCCTGAGCGCTCCTCCGAGCGCCTTCGGCAAGGCTCCGGCACTGAACGAGCAGTACAAGTCGCTCAATCGTCTGACCATCAAGGATGATGGCCAGAAGGTCGGCACGTTGTACTTCGGTCAGAGCTCGGCTCAGATCGACAACGCGCAGTTCGAGCTGCCGCCGGCTCCGGTCAGCGACATGTTCGACGCCCGCTTCGACAACAACGGTTTCGTGAGCGCATCGCAGAACGTTGCAACCGATCGCGTGGTGAAGTTCCAGGGTGTCAACTACCCGGTTGCTCTCACCGTC
>CAZJYH010000260.1:0-866 GCA_964549365.1 uncultured Alphaproteobacteria bacterium | reverse complement strand
AGCGACGACGACAGCGTACGCGCCCTCCTGAAAGAGGTGTACGGCACCTTCAAGCAGGGCCAGATGGGCACCGTGACGATCTCGAATCCGTTGACCAAGTCGGTGAAGCTCACCGGCAAGGCTTCGACCGAGATGACGCTCGGATCGGCCTACCCGAACCCGGCCGCGTCGAAGTTCGGCTTTGACTTCAACGTCCCGACCGAGCAGAACGTGAGCGTGGTGCTCTACAGCGCTCTCGGTAGTGAGGTTGCTCGTCTGTTCGACGGTGTTGCCAACGGCAAGCAGACGGTCGAGTTCTCGACCAACGGTCTGCCGGCCGGCGTGTACTACTACAAGATGACCACGGCCCAGGGCTTCTCGCAGGTCCGCCAGGTTGTGATCTCGAAGTAAGTCACACGAGAGTAGCGACTCCAATCGAGAACAAATGCGATGGGCGGGCTCTGCGAAGGGCCTGCCCATCGTTGTTCATCGGACGACGTATCGCTGTGCCTCGATCAATATCACAGCGGATCTCAAACCAAAGGGAAAGCGCACTATGAAACAGGTTCTGCTCTATGTGCCGGCGGTTCTGCTGCTGGCGTTCGTTGCCGCGCGCGCCCAAGGCACCGTGGAGGTTCGGGACGATGTGGTGTTCTCCACCAACGATGCCACCGAGAAGCAACAGAAGCTCTCGTTCGGCTTCGGCACGGAATACACCGACTCCACCGATTTCAACAAGGGGGAGATGATCCTCCCGCCGTTCTTTCCGACCGACGGCTTCTTGGTCTGCTTCGGCGTCAAGGAGCAGTTCGGAAGCGAGGACTTGGGGACGATCGAGATGCGCGGCGTGCCCGATTGGGTGTAGGAAGGTGGGCCGATCTTATCGC
>CAZJYH010000259.1:0-6987 GCA_964549365.1 uncultured Alphaproteobacteria bacterium | reverse complement strand
ATCGGAAGCGTGACCGAGCCGCCGCCCCCACGCACGTTGCAGAAGTAGAGGCCGCTTGCGACGCCCGCGATCGGCAGCACGACGGGCGTCGCGCCAATTCCGATGAATACGCCGTGTACTGCGCCCACCTGCCGCCCCATCACGTCGAACAGCCCGACGTCGACGGTTCCGATGCGACCGCCGGCCGAGCGCACGCGAAGCGCCGACTGCTCGGGGTCCCACTCGGCCGTCACGTCGAGCCCGGCGGAGGCCTGGTCCTGCCTCACGGGCGCCGCGCTCGGCCGTGCTGCGCGATAGACGCCGGCAGCCAACGAGGCCGCGTACACATAGCCGTCCGGGCCTTCGAGCAGCATCGTCGTGGAGGGTGCCGGGCTTTGCGCGAAACGGGTCCACGTGCGCCCGTTGTCGTCGGAGACGTCGATCACCGACGCGGCGGCCGTGTCCTCGTATTGCAGCAGCAGTCGTCCGGCGCGCGTGGCGGCGATGCCTTCGGCACGTTTCAGCGCGGCCGGGCGCGGCAATCGCGTCCAAGCGCGGCCATCGTCGGCCGAAGTGATGAGCAGGGTGTCGCCCGCGCCGAACAACGCTCCCCACGGGGCGAGCACGAGATTCCGTACTCTGTCGGGGTCCGTCAATTCCAGCGTCCGCTCCCATGTCGCCGCCCCGGGAGCCCGGCGCGACGCTCCCAGACCGCCCGACACGACGGTGCCGTCGGGCAGGATCACCGTTGCGTGCATGTCGATGTTGCGATTGCTGATGTTCTCCCACGTGGCGCCCGCGTCGGTGGATCGCGTCATGTTGGACCAACTGCCGACGATGATCGTGGAGCCGCGCACGACGATGCCGCCGGTGACGACGGCGTCGAGGGGATACTGCAGCCGATACGCGGTCCATGTTTCGCCGCGGTCGCGCGACACCTGGATCTGCATGTACTCGTCGATCACCACCGTCGAGTCCGAGGCGGCGACAAATCCCTGCGACCACGTGGAGTTTCCGGGGGAGCGGATCAGATCCCACGATTCACCCCGATCGGTGGAGCGATACAGCCCCTGCCCGATCGCGAGCGCGAAGATCGCACCCCCCGTATCGAACGCGATCGTGCGCACCGCGCTTCCGATGAGGCCGCGCTGGGCGGTCCGCCAGGTGCGGCCGTCGTCGTCGCTCGCGAACAGGCCGTTCGATGTTCCGGCAAACGTCCGTCCGCCGCGTCCGGCCGCGCTGCAGGTCATGGTGCCGATGGCCGGTCGACTCGTATCCCAGGTGATTCCGCGATCGGTGCTGCGCAGCAACACGCCGTAGTACGGGTTGAGCAGCGTCCCGCCCGGCGTTGTGCCCGGCGTTCCGTCACTCGGCGCGAGGGGGGTGACATGCGGCCAGGTGGCGCCGTCGTCGGTGGACCGGTACAGCGAGTCGAAGGCAACCAGTGCCACCGAGCTGTCGGGGAACGAGACGATGGTCCATCCGTAGAACGAGCCTGCGCCGCGCCGCATGAAGCTGAACGTGGCGCCGCCGTCGACGCTTCGATACATACCACCGGCGGTTGAAATCAACACGGTGCCGCGGCGGGTGACATGGCTCGCCCCCGCATGTTGCACGAGCCGGGGGTCCCCGTTGTCGGGGTATGCGCGTACCCGCTGCCACGTCTGCCCTCCGTCGGAACTGCGTTCGGCCCCGATCTCACTGCTGCAGACATAGACGTTGCCCCTCGGATCGCAGCTGATCGAGGAGATGTAATCCCAGCTCGGGCTGTAGTCGCCCCAGCCGTTGGGCGCCGTGCTGCGCCATGTTGCGCCGCGATCATCGGAGCGGTACGGGCCACGGTGGTACACCCAGGCGTATATCGGTCCGCCGGAGTCGGCGGCCAATCCGCTCACGTCCCAGCCGGCGGCCGGTGTTCCCATGCGATGCCATGTGGCGCCCTCGTCGTCGGATCGATATATGCGGTCGGTCACGGCCGCGTAGAGACTGCCGTGCGCGTTGATGACGGCGGTGATCGATCCTCCCTCCGGCCCGCTCGTCTGCTCCCACTGCATCTGCGCGCGAGCAATCGTCGGGGCACAGCAGGTGAGCACGATGAGGAGCAGCGCGGCACGAACGAATGAAATGGTTGAAACTGTGGACATGTGGATCGGGTGCCGGAGGAGTCCTCGATGGATCGCACGGCGGCCGAGCTGCCGCTCCGCGCCGGAGGCGGAATATAGTACCACCCCACGGCAATTGCCCGGGCGATCGCTCACCGCGCCGCGGCCGCCAGCGCGAGCGTGCGGCGGCGCAGCTCGGTTGCCACGGCCGCATCGTCGCCGATCGCCGTCAGCTCCTCGGCGCCGATCGGCCCGCCGACGACGGCGTGCATCTCCACGCCGCGCTTATTCAACAGCTGCCCGGCCACCAGCAGGCCGCGCATGCCGGAGTAGATCAGTCCGGCCGCATGGTACGGCAGGCTGTTGCGACCCGGGAAGTAGACGGGGACCACGGTCGCTCCGCTGCGTCGGATGAGCGCGCCGAGCGTCGGGCTCCAGGGCGGGTCGGTGATGCCGCGGTCGCGCAGCGACGGACGCGAGATCGCACCGGCCGGGAAGATCGAGAGCGCCCGGCCGTCGGCCAGCCAGTGCATCGTCTCGACGAGCGGGCGCACGTTCGCCCGCAGTGCCGCCGGGCGCTTGAACGCGTCGACGAAGATGAACTCCCCGTGCAGCTCCTCGACGATCCCGAGATGCTCCACCGCCATGGTCCGTGCATCGTCGCGAAACGCGCGTACCATCTCATGCAGGATGATCCCCTCGGCCATGCCGAACGGATGATTTGCCACCACGATCAGCGGGCCGGTCCGCGGTGCGGCCTCCAGGCTTCCGGAGATGATGCGCCAGGTGATACCCGCTTCACGAAGCACCCCTGGAAGCAATCGCTCGGAGCCGCGAGCGGTGCGTGCGCGCTCGACGATGTCCAAGGCCGGGCGGATGCGGAGCGCCCTCAGGCAGAAGTTGCGGAGCCGTCGATTGCGGTCGCCGCGCAGCCACGTCGGAAGCAGCGACTGCAACGCGGCGTCCATGCGCTCGCGCGACGTGCCGGGAACCGTGTTCGCCGGCGCGCCCGGCGCCGGTGCTTCATGTGCCGATGCGTCGGGTATCGTCGCGCGCGCTATTATATCGTCGGCGCCGGAGTTCATAGATTCATGTCACGTGTTCGCATGGGGTCCACAAGATGGCGCGCCCGCCGCTGACCGGCAAGGGGCGGGGATGGAAGCGGGCCGATCGATCTCGCGAAGAATAGCAATCTGGAAGAAGTTTGTTCGCGCGGGGATCGATAACATCACGCGCCGAATTTGCGTGCGGGCATTTCGGTGCGTCGTCTGAACGGCGCCGAGGGCCACCCCGCTCTCGATGGACGCTCCGTGGTCATGCGTCCAGGGTTCAACACAATTCATTGCCACCTGTGGCCGGCCTCTCGCCGGTCCATATCGTCTCGGTGCATCCACATGTACAAGGTTCTACTTCGCAACTCCACACGCCGTCCCCGCATCGTGCTCGCCGTGATGGGAGTCATCACGATCGGCGCACTGCTGATGATCCCGCGCATCCAGCTTCGGCTGGACGGGCGGTCGTTGATCCCGGCGGGGGAGGAGAGCCTGGCGCCGAGCGATCGCGCCGCCGCCACGTTCGGGCTGAAGGACATCGTGGTGATCGCGGTGGTGGCCGAGCGCGGCGAGATCCTGACGGTCGACGGGTTGGAGCGGGTGGGGCGGATCGCGCACGCATTGGAGAAGACGCCGGGCATCGCGCCGCATTCGGTCACGAGCATCACCACGCTGCCGCTGCTGGTCAAGCGCGGCGGGATCATCGATCCGGAGCCGCCGATCGGCCCGAATCGCGTGGACGCGGCGCGCCTGGAGCGTACCAGGCAGGAGATCACGGCGCTCGGGCTTCGCAACGGGATCTTTCTCTCGCGTGACGGCAAGGCCGCCGCCGTCTACGCGTTCGCCGAACCCGGTGCCAACCGCGAGGACCTGCTCGACAACGTCGAGAAGATCGCCGGCGGTAACCGTGGGGGCGGCTACGGCATCCACATCGGCGGCAATGCGCTCGCGCAGGCCGAGCTGGGCCGGTCCGTCGCGTTCGATCTGGTGGTGCTGGTCCCGTTCATGCTGGTGGCGCTCATGACGTTCATGACGGTGATATTCCGCACCATCAACGCCGCCGTGGTTTCGCTGGCCGAGATCGGTCTGAGCCTGACGTGGACGATCGGCCTGATCGGCCTTCTGGGGCAGGGGGTCTTCATCACCACCTTGGCGTTGCCGGTGGTGCTGATCGCGATCGGCGTAACCGACGACATATATGCGCTGAACCGATACATCGGGCTGCGGCGGAAGCTCCCGAACCTTCCGAACGCGGAGATCGTGCAGCAGGCGTTCGAGGGGGTGGCTCGACCGATCACCCTGACGGCCCTCACCTCGATGGCCGGTCTGGCGTCGCTCTCGTTCACCAATCTCGAACCACTGCGCGTCTTCGGCATTTTCGGCGCGCTCGCGATCGGGTTGTCCACCGTCTTTACGTTCACCGTCGTGCCGGCGCTCCTTGCCCTCGTGCCGCCGAAGTTGCGCGAGAGCAGCACCCGCTCGAATCGCCGCCTCGCGAAGATCGCCAGCGGTCTGCTCGCCTTCATCGAGCGCGTCGGGCCGCGTCGGATGGTGCTGGGCGTTCTGGTGCTCGCCGTCGGCGCCCTGTTCGTCGCGATGAATCTGCGGATCGACGACAGTTGGGTGAAGAACCTCTCCCCGTCGAGTCAGGTCGCCGAAGGGGATCGTGTGATCAACGAATACCTTGCGGGCTCGACGACGGTGGAGCTTGCGATTGAGACTAAGAAGGAGGATGGCTTCCTGGATTCGGCGCGATTCGCCACGGTCGCCCGCGTGGAGGAAGCGCTTGCGGCCGTTGGGCGGGTCGGAGCGGTGCAGAGCACCTACTCGGACGTGGTGCGGATCACGGCCACGCTGGCCGGGATGCCGTACGAGGAGTTTCGTCGCCGCGTTGCCGACGGCCGGGAGAAGTTGACCCGTGTGGACATCGAGACCGCGTTGGGCATCGACGCATCGCTGAACCGTCCGTCGCTCGGCAGCTATCTCAACGCCAACGGCGACGCCGCCCGTCTGACGGTCTTCGTGCACGGTGCCGACTACGAGCGCCTGCGTCCGGTCTTCGAGCGCGCGCAGGCGGAGTTTGCCGCCGTCAAACCGGCCGGCATCGAGGGGACCGCGTTCGGCGACGGGTGGATCAGCTACCTGACCGTGAAGATGCTGGTGGAGGGGCAGATCATCTCCATCGCGTTCGCCGGCCTCTCGGATCTTCTCCTCGTGACGTTGTTGCTCCGCTCGTTCCGCGGCGCCGCGGTGGCGGTGCTTCCGGTGATGGTTGCCGTGCTCTGCACGTTCGCCGTGCTGGTGCTGATCGGCTCGCCGCTTGGCATCGCCAGCTCGATGTTCGCGTCGATCGCGCTCGGAATCGGCGTGGATTACTCCATCCACCTGTCCGATCAAATACGACATGCCTGCGCGCGGGCGCCGAATCTGGTGGCGGCCCTGCGCCGCGCGTTTGCCGAAACCGCGCCGTCGATCATCATGAGCGCGAGCACGATCACGCTGGGCTTCGGGGTGCTGCTGCTTTCGTCGGTCGTGCCGAACCGCATGCTCGGGATGCTGGTGATCATCAGCCTGGGAATGTGCGCGCTGATGACGTTGCTGGTGGTGCCGGGGCTCTCCGACATTTTTGGGCTGTGGAAAACCGTCCGCCGGAATTCACCGCGGAATCAGGCGCCCGACGTACCGGCGGAACGTGGTGTGACCGTCGGGGACGGGGTAGGCGGTTGACCTCGATGTTTGCGCTCGGTGACGCGGCGGTTGGAAAAGTCGATCGCCTTCCGGTCCCGACAATATTTCTGCATGACATACGGCGATGACCGGTGCCGCGAGGGGGGTGATATGGGGACGATACAGGTCAGGATGGGTGGGTACACAAAGATGTACTCGTGCGAGGGGGATCGGCTGCCGTACCTTCGTAGCAATGCATGATGCTTGTGCGCCGAGAGACGCGGTGATCCTGGCCGATACCGTGTCTGGTATGGTGGCTTATACGTGAAATGCGCGGATGCATTGTTGGCATATTGGTCGGAGGCGCATATGGATGATATGTGCCGTGCCCCCCGATCCGTCCATGCTAACGAGGCCGTCAACCTCCAGGATGCCCCGTCACAACAATGAACTGCAACGACATTCCACGCATTGAAATGCAGGCGCGCCGCCATGCTCCATGATGCCGGACCCGGCAGGTGCTGCCCGGAGGTCCGACGCCCGGTGCGTACGCCGTGACACCACGGTCCTACGCCGCGGGGTGATCGTCGTTGGAATGGAACGTTGTGGCAACGTATCGCGGGAGTGCCCTTCGTTTTTCGGCCGTTTTGCCCCCGCGTTCGCGTGAAGCCGTCGAACGGCGGCATCGCGAATCGGCTTTTTGGGAAAAATGAAGATTGCGATGCGGACGGAGACGGCGTTCGGCACCATCGTCCAACGAATTCGGCATCGGACGATTATCGCTCCTCGCCGATCGGGTCGAGCGCCTTGCACGGGAAAAAAAATCGAGGGCCGTCGAGTGAGCAGCCTGCGCGGTGTCACCGCGACGGCACGATCGCGTACGGCAACTCCGCAATCGAATGGCATGGTGATCGATTCATCGCCGGTCTGCGGGAAATCCGGCGGATTTTCCGCGGTAAGTCGATGCATCCGGAGGTAAACATCCTGCCGGGATCGATCGCCGAAAATATACCCCCTGATCCACACACGTAGTTCACGTTGCAGATCTCGGCTGTATACCCATTGAAAAATGGGGCGGCAGTGCTATGCCCTGTGGTAACCATGCGTCCGTTCAAACATCAGGAATTCCGGCGGGCGTGATCGCCCTCGTGACGCAGATCCACAAGAAATTTCCATCAGGCGAGGCT
>CAZJYH010000258.1:0-7000 GCA_964549365.1 uncultured Alphaproteobacteria bacterium | reverse complement strand
ATGCAGCGGGGAGAGAAGAACTATCTACGGCTGTTCGATGTGCTCAACGACATGGAGGAGTACGACGAGGAGGCCGTGCGCGCACATTTCGCGGGGGAGCGGTTCATCAATCAGCTCAACGTCGCCAAACGCTATCTCTACGACCTCATCCTGAAGAGCCTTCGAGCGTTTCACACGGACTATTCACCGCGCGCGGAAGTGCGCGAGCTGCTCACCTCCGCCGACATCCTGCGTGAGAAGGGATTGAGCGATCAGGCGCTCCGGATGGTGGAGAAAGCGATCGCGATCGCACGCGAACATGAGATGTTCAACGGGCTGATCGACGCGTATTCGACGCAGACGATGATCGTGCCGGAGTCGCAGTTGACGGTGGAGCAGATCGACGAGCGGTTCGACGCGGTTGACCTTGCGGTGGAACAGCTCGGCAATCTGCTGCGTTATCGCCGGCTGGTCGCACGCATCGGCAAGGTTCAGTACAACGGGCATGCGCGCGACCGCGAGGATTTCGAGCTGCTGGAGAAGAACCGATGGGATCCGTTGATGGACAGCCCGGAGAACGCGCGCTCGCTGCACGCACGATTCTTCCATCTGGCCGTGATCGCGCACTACGAATACGAACACGGCAACTACGAGGCGCTCATCGGCATCACCGATCAGCAGCTTGCGCTGTTCAACGAGCATCCCTGGATGAAGACCACGAACCCCTTGACCTACATCGCCACGCTGGGAAACCGTGCGCTGATGTTCAAGGTGATGGATCGACGCGATCAGTACCGCGTCGCGTTCGAGGAGCTGGAACGCAACGGCGCGGACCTGCTTGCGCACAACCGCCTGGCCTCGCCCCGGCTGCGCGCGAATCTCTTCGCGACGATGTACATCAGCCTGTTGAACTATCATCGCGGCATCGGCACGTTCGAGGAAGCGGCGGGGCTGATGGCGGCGGTGGATGCCGGACTGTACGAACACGCACAGTATCTCCAGGAGGGGCAGATGGTGCGTCTGCTCAGCTCGGCGGCCGAGGTGCAGTTCGGGCGAGGGAAATACCGCAGCGCACTGGACTACAGCAACCGCCTGCTCGCCATGGACGAACCGAAATGCGCGGCGCAGGTACACGAGCAGGCGCATCTACACAATCTGTTCATCCACTACGAGCTGGGGAACTACGATCTGCTCGACTCACTGATCCCGGCCACCACTCGTTTCTTCGCCGCGCGCGGCAAGCTCGAGCGGTTCGAACGGACGGTGCTGACGCACATGGGCCGCGTGGTGCGCGCCTCCAGCGACACGCGACGCCGCTCCGCCCTCTCGGCATTTCGCGCGGAGCTCGAGGCACTGCGCGACGATCCGGCATCGCGCACGCCGATGAACTACTTCAACTACGAGGCCTGGGTTGCCGCGAAGCTTGAGCGCCGCTCCTTCGCCGATGCAGTGCAGGTGCAGGTTGCGATGATGTATGAAACCGAGGCGGCGGCGTAGCGGCATACGACCGGCGGGCCTGGTGCCAAGTGCCAAGTGCCACGTTCAAAGTGCCACGTGCCAAGTGCCACGTGCCAAGTTGCGCACCATCGCAACTCGGCACGCCCGACATCGGCGGACGTCCACCGTCCAACACGATTGCACCACAACGCACATTCGCTTCTCGCTTCTCGCCACTCGCAACTCACTCGCAACTCGCTTCTCGCCACTCGCCACTCGCCACTCGCAACTCGTCCAACGTGATTGCACCGCAGAGGACGCCGAGGAACGCAGATTCCCACCGCGCACGCCACACGCTCAGCCCTGAAAACCTCTTGGGAATTATGGAGGAATCGGCCGCAACGCCAGCATTTATGGGCATCGTGGGGCCGGGCATCGGCGTTAGGATTCTTCAAACGCGCGGATTTTGTGTTGTTGCCCCCTCCACCCTGCGAATAACTTTCGATCGAAACAGGTACAGCACACCAATGACATCAGTACCGCCCACGGCAATTCGATCGACGATCGACGAGCCGGACAGCGGGATCCCCCTACCATGCGGAGAGCATTTATGAACATTCGACGACATCTTGCCCTGCTGATTCTTACAGTGCTGACGTGCTCGGCCATGATGCAGGCACAGACACCGACATGGAAGCGCGTGGAGCCGGCAGGCTTCGGCGAGTTCGTGACGGCGTTCAGCTTCCCGACGAAGGATTCCGGCTTCGCGACGAGCTGGGCGATCGACGGCTCGCAGTCGCACGGCTCGCTTCTGCGCACCACCGACCGCGGTTCGACGTGGAAGGCGACGCCGGTGGACAACATGCAGCCGAGCGACCTGACGTTCACGACCACGAAGTTCGGCGTGATGGTCGGCAAGAGTCTGGACTGCGGCTGCCCCGCCCTGCTCAGCACCACCGACGGCGGGAACTCATGGATGACGTTCACCTATCCCGGCACCGGGACGTTCAATCATATCTACTTCCTCGACCTGCGCAACGGGTTCATCACCGGCAACGGCACGCTCATGCGCACCGCGACCGGCGGCGCGACCTGGGAGAACGTCACCCCGCCGAACCTGACCGGGCTGAACCTGTTGAAGATCTCCTTCCCGACGCCGACCACCGGCTACCTCGTCGCCTCCGACGCCTCGCACGCGGCCACCGATCTGGTGTTCAAGTCCATCGACGGCGGCACGACGTGGACGAAGGTGTACGACGGCAGCATCGCCGGCGGAGGCTTCTGGATCTACGACATGCAGTTCATCGACGCAAACGTCGGCGTGTTCGCCGGCCGTGTGACGTCGCAGGCAATGTTCAAGACCGTGGACGCCGGCATCACGCTGACGCGAACGTTCACGCCGAAGGGAACGCCGCCGCCGGGCGCGATGTCCGTGGTGGACTTCGCGAACAAGACGCTGGGCTACTCCGCGGGAAGCGAGGGCCTGGTGCTGCGCACGACCGACGCCGGCACCACGTGGAAGGGAGAAGCCAGCGGCATTTCGGACCCTCTAACGGCCATCGCGGTGCTCGACGAGAACACCGTCGTCGTGGGGAGCGTCTTCGGCGGCATGGCGAAGCGAACGGCGGTGTACAAGCCCGAGGCCGTGCTGAGCACCGATCGTCTGGACTTCGGAACGGTGACCGACCAGAAGGAGATGACCCTGACGATCACGCCCGCGAATCCGGCGGGCGTGCGGATCGAGGAGCTCTCGATATCCGATACGAAGGCGGGCTTCACGCTCGTCGAGCCGACCGCGCCGGCGCCGCACGTCCTCGGCGCGAACGGATCGCTGACGGTGGTGGTACGATTCACGTCGGCCGCCGGACTCCCCGACGAACCGATCACTGACCTCATGATCAGAACCAACAACGATCAGGAGCCGGTCATGCGCGTGACGCTGCTGGCAAAGCAGGGAGGCGGCGAGCTTCCTACCGCGGTGCTCAGCGCCGACAGCCTCGCATTCGGTGAGGTTCCCGGCAACCGCACACTCGAGCGCTCGTTCACCATCGGCGCGGAGAACGGCGCCGGGCTCCTGCTGACGGAACTGTCGATTGCCGGACGGGACGCCGCGCGCTTCAGCGTGACGACCCCGAGCAGCCTTCCGGCCGCGATCACGCCGGGCACGCCGATGGAAGTGGTGGTACGATACACACCCGGAGCGGCCGGCTCGACGCACACGGCGCGACTGATCGTGCGGACCAACGACGGCGGCGAACCGGAGCGGCAGATCCCGCTTACCGGAACCGCCGGCGCCCCCGTGGCTTCGGCTCCGAACGGCCCGGAGGATCGTAACCGCCTTACGATCAGCGCCCACCCGAACCCGACGAGTTCCGGCGGAACGATCACGATCGCGTGTCCGGCACCGGCGCATATGACGGCCACGATCTTCAACGCGGTCGGCGAGCGGGTGGCAACCCTGTTCAACGGCACGGCCGCAGCCGGAAGCAGAGTATTCACCTGGAACGCGAGCGAGCTGCCGTCCGGGTTCTACTACTGCGTTGTTGAAACGGACGATGGGCGAGCGGTGAAGGAAATCACGGTGGTACGGTGATCCGTTCGGCCGATCGTAACGCCTGGAGTGATCGTTGATCGGTGTGCTCTGAGTCAACGGTCTCCTCCGGAACCGAACGCCCCGTCGCTTGCGGCGGGGCGTTCTTTTTGTCGGCGCCCGCCTCCCTTGCAGAAGCCGCGCGTTCGTGGTAGCATGCATGCCCGACAGGCTCCCGAATCTTCACGCATCGATTTCGTATGATCGAATCGGACCGCCTTCTGATCGCGCCCTATGCCGCATCCGACATCGACGAACTCGTCCCCATCCTGGCCGATCCCATCACACTCCGGTTCTGGCCCGAGCCGTTCACGGCCGAACGCACGGCCGAGTGGGTTTCGCGAAGCATGGACGCGCACCGCCGGCTCGGATTCGCGCGGTATCCGGTGCGACTCCGGGGGAACGGGGCGTTGATCGGCGACTGCGGCATCATGCGCACCGAGGCCGACGGCGAGGTGGTGAACGACATCGGATGGATCATCCATCATCCCTACTGGGGAAGGGGCTACGCCACCGAGGCCGCGCGCGCCGTCGCGAATCATGCGTTCGCGACGCTCGGCCTCGACGTGCTGCACGCGAACATGCCGTTCGATCACGATGCCTCACGCCACGTTGCCGAGAAGCTCGGCATGCGGCGCGTGCGCGAGTTCCACAACAGACGGAACCGCGACATCAGAACATTTCTTTATGTCATGGATGCGCCGGTATGATTCCGACGGAGCGTTCGCGGCCGACCGATCCGCCGGATCGATCGCATCGGCGTTCCTGCCCGACGCGGCAGCGCGCGCATCCGCACGTACAACAGTTCCAACCATGAGCTACACACCGACAACGCCGCTCCCCGCGGTCCGTCACGACATCTCCGGGCACGAGTTCGTGCCGGGGACGGTGATCCTGTACGACGAGACGGGCTACGCGGAGAACGAGATCCGCGTGCCGAGTGACACCATCGCATATCTGGAGCTGCTGGACGGCGAGCGCAGCGCCGAGTATCTGGCCGAGAAGGCGGCACGCGCCGGACGCAGCTTCTCGATCGAGGGGTTTCTGCGGCTGGTGGAGATCCTGGATCGGGAACACTTTCTGGACAACGAACGATTTCGCGCGCGACGCGACGCCCACGACGGTGCGTACAACGCCCTGACGATGCGACCGGCGGCGCACGCGGGCGCCTCGTTCCCGGCCGACCCCGTGGCCCTGCGCGCGATGCTCGATCGCTTTCTCGATGCCGCCGCCGCGGACGACGACCGCCGCGAGCCGGTGGCGGTGATCGCACCGCACATCGACTTCCGTGTCGGCGGGGCGAGCTACGGCCCGGCATACAACGCGCTGCGGCGCTCGACCGCCGACACCTTCGTCATCTTCGGCGTCGCGCACCGGATGAGTTACGACGCCTACATGATCTCCGAGAAGGACTTCGACACGCCGCTCGGACGGCTCCCGGCGGACCGCGAGCTGATCGAGCACTTCCGCGCGCGATTGCCGTTCGAGCTGACCCGGAACGAAGTGGCGCATCGATCGGAGCACTCGATCGAGTTTCAGGCGGTGTTTCTCCGGCACATCTTCCCCGACCGCGACATCCGCATCGTCCCGATCCTCGCCGGCTCGATGTACCGATACGCCGAGTACGGTGAGGCCGGCGCGGCAACCGACGCGAAGCTGACCGCGTTGTACGACACGCTGGCCGCATCGGCCGAGGAGCTCGGGCGAAAGGTCTGCTACGTTGCCGGGGCCGACCTGTGCCACATCGGCCGTAAGTTCGGCGACGAGTTCGCGGCCCGCGCGATCCTCGACGATGTCCGTCGATTCGACGAACGGCTCCTGGAACATGTCGCCGCGCCGGACGCCGATGCGTTCCTCGGCGAGCTGGCCGGCGTGCGCAACCGCTATCGCGTCTGCGGCGTGGCCCCCATCTACGCGACGCTCCGCACCGCGCGACCGAGCGCGGGCACGGTGCTCTGCTACGACCAGTGGGACGAACGCGAGCGGGACTCGGCGGTCACGTTCGCGAGCGTGGCGCTGTATCGGTAGCACCCTCCGGCAATGAAACAATCGAGGGGAAGCCGCTATGCCTCCCCTCGATCGAACATCGACGCCATCGAGCGCCTCGACGTATGAATCACATCCGGTACATCGGGCTGCGCTCAACGCCGGAAGCCCGACGATCTCACTCCCCCACCACCACAAGCCTGCGCGTGCGCAGCACGTTGCCGGCCTGCAGTCGGTAGAAGTAGCTCCCCGCCGGGAACACGCGCCCGGCCAGGTTGAGCGTTGCGACATGTTCGCCGGCTTCGAGCGTCGCGTCGAGCACCGTCGCCACCGGACGCCCGGTTGCGTCGAACAACTGGATGAGCACGTGCTCACGTGTCGGGATCGCGAAGCCGATCGTCGTGCTCTGCGCGGCCGGATTCGGCACGGCATCGTCGAGACGATAGGAAGAGGCCAGATCCGGCGACGCCGGGGCTGCCGCCACGTTGAACCCCGGCACCACCGTGCGGCTCTGGTTGTGATTCAGATCCTTCACGTAGATCTCGCACGAATCGATGCGCGCCCCGGGCCTGATGGTCCCCAGCGTCACAGCGAAGTAGGCCGTGTCGCCGTGCATCGGCTCGGACGTGAAGTGCACGATCTGATCCGGCTGCCGCACGCCGTCGACGCGATAGCGGAAGAGCGCCGAGGTCGGCATCGTGCCGTCGTCAACGGCATGTACGTTCAGCACGTACGAGTTCCGATTGGTGGTGGAGGCCTCCAACGACTCGAACGTGATGCGCGGCGGCATGAAATCCCATACCCAGTTGAGATGAACGCCATGCATCCACTGCCCCTGTTGAAACAGGACGCGGCCGTCCGGGAAGTGCGTGGTGTTTCGCGCATACACATCGGCCTGAAACATCATCGCGGAGTTCGTATCCGGGTAGGTCATGCCGCGTGGGTATGTCACCACCAGATACGTGTGTTCGTCGGGATCGTCCATCAGCGTGTGCTTGATCGTGAAGG
>CAZJYH010000257.1:0-7034 GCA_964549365.1 uncultured Alphaproteobacteria bacterium | reverse complement strand
GGCGGCACCTGCTTGCGGACGACCGAGGCACAATACTCCAGCGCGGCGAAGAGCACATCGCCATAGGGTGATGTCCGCCAGAGCGCATCCCACACGGCCATCAACTGCTCGTCAGGTAGACCGCTGAACGAGAAGCCCTGCCTCAGGCGCCGTCGCAGGTTCGGGAACGTGATGCCCAGGTGTTCGAGCTGCGAGCCACGGTCCAGCCGAACGGCCTTGCCGTACGCCGGCTGGCCGATCGCGATCAACGCCTCGGCGACTTCGCGGTGATATTCCTGATATGTTTTGCGATGTGCCCGCATGTTCGGCGCGCCGTAATTCGCTCTGCAAATTGTGTCGGAACTTCAGCGGTCGGGGTTCACCAGCCGCACCACGATCGCCCACACGATCTCAATCGATATCCGCACCCGATTCCGCGTTCATGCGCCTCCGCATGTCGGCGTACGCGGCCGCGATGATCGTCGAGAGGGCCGCGGCGTCGACCTCATGATCGGGCCGGATCTTCACATGCCGCATGAGCTTGCCTGCCCCCTCCAACAGCCCCCCTGGATCCGGAAGCTCGGCGCCGCGGAAGAACCCGACGTTGACGTGCGCCCGGAAGGCGTTGACATACGCGAAGGCGGCGTCGCCCAGGCAGACGGTCGGATGGCCGTCGTGCAGCAGCTCGCGGACATCGTCGCCGCAGTCGCGCATGACCTGGAACCACCGCCGAGCGATGGCTCCCAACGCACCCGGCTGTTCATCCATCCAGGCATCGACGGCGGGATCGTGTTCGAGCGAGCCGTCGAATCGCAGTAGTTGGTCCATGATGACATCGTTACGGTGCCGCGTCGGAACGCGTTGTCGGTACGGAGTTGGCGTGTTGTTGTCGCGTTGTTGTCGCGGAGTTGACTCCGCGACCCGAGCGATACGGAGAGACTCGGTGCCGGAGTCAACTCCGGCACAACAAACAAACAACTCCGGCACAACTGACAAACGACTCCGGCACAACAGATGTCGCGTTGTTGTCGCGGAGTTGTCATGTTGTTGTCGCGGAGTTGACTCCGCGACCCGGGCGATACGGAGAGGCACGGTGCCGGAGTCAACTCCGGCACAACGGACAAACGACTCCGGCACAACAAACAAACAACTCCGGCACAACGAACAAACAACTCCGGCACAACGAACAAACGACTTGGGCTCAACTCAACCGCATGTTGTTGCGAAGTGGGATCCGCGACCCAGCCGGTGACGAGGGCCGAGTTTCCGTGCCGGCGGCCGGGCTCACTCCCGACCGGCCCTTGCGTCCAGTTCCCATATGGCGCGCAGGATTTCCCCCTCCTCCGCCGGCCCGCCGTTGTCGATCTCGAGATCCCAGTCGTAGGTGACGCCCGCCGCGATCCGATTGTACTCCATGACCTTGTCGTCGGAGACCGGGATGTGCTCGGTGTTGTCACGGCTCCGCACGCGCTCCAGGCAGGTGACAAGGTCCGCCGTCACCCGGATGAGTCGGATCGGATACTTCGCGGACAGTGCGGCCAGAAAGCCGCGAAAGCCCTCCCCCGCCCCGAGGCTCTCGATCATCACCTTGTCGTGCACCCGGAAAAGTTCGTCGATCGTCGTCGCCACCTTCCGCCAACCGTCCTCGCCGGGCTGTAGAGCCAGCCAGATCGGTTCGACGCGCAGAAAATGAATATCGGTGTGCCGGTGCACCAGCGTCCCGATATGGGATTTGCCGGCGCCTTTCGGGCCGATGAGCATATAGAGGATCCGCTTCATCCTTCAGCAAGCGATGATGCCTGAACGCCGCACGGCCGCATCGGTCGGCATTGCAGCCACGTTGTCTCCGGAAAATCGACGCTCGAAATACCGGCGCGCGTCCTCACGGCGTTCGACTCGGCGGTCACGAGGCACCCTCGTCTGATCCGCCCGAACGCGATCCGGAAGCGTTGACGATCACGGGAAACTTTCCCTTCCAGTCGTCCCAGACCTTTGGGTTCGCAACCAGCTCGCACATGAAGTGCGCGACGTTGGCCCTGTTGGTGTGGGCTGGAGCAAACAGACTGCTCACAAGTCCCTCGTGCAGCGCGTACTCCGAAACGTCCCCCTCCAGAAGCGTGTCGGGGCGCACTGCGGCCCATTGCACAAACCGATGGTCCGTGCCGATGGTGCACCGGAGGAAGTCCGCCGCCCGCTGGTTGTCGCGGGCCGGCGGCACCAGTACGCGAAGCACCCACAGCACCATCTTCTCGAACGCCCGGCGACGCGAGTCGGATCCACCGGGGTGATTCACCGACACGCTCCCCATGAGGACGAACTTGACCGGCTCCGCGGGCTGCAGCGCCTCGATCCCGCGACAGAGCCTCGCCGTGGCTCGCGCGACGAGATCGTACGGTGGTCCGAACACGCCCCTGAAGCTGATAACGTGGCCGAGGCAGGAGATGACCGCATCGCAGCCGAGAAGATGCCGACGGAGATCGTCGTCGCCGAGCGACAGGAGATCGGCCGAAACCACCGCCACGTTGGGATTCCGCTCGATGTCCGCGCCGAGTTTCGCGGACGATCGCACGATAACGCGGACGCGGGCGCCGCGCGTCAGAAGCTGCTCCAGAACGCGCCGCCCGGTGCGGCCGGTGCCGCCGACGAGAAGAACCGTCTGCTGCCTATGCACGTCACGCTCTCCCAGAATTGCCTGCGGAATTTCAGTGCAGGGAAAAATACGCGCTGCCGTTCGATGAATCGAGCGGATCGATGTCGCTCGGCGCGCCGTTCCGCAGCGGTTATCGGTGCGGCGCGGCTTCGGCGAACACGGCGAACTCCTCGACCGTCAGATCTCCGGTCAACGTCGCCGGCTCCGTTGCGCCCACGGCCCTCATCAGACCATCGTCGTCTATCGCGACATTCAGCGCCTTCTCCGTGGTCAAAATGACCTCGACAAGATCCAGATCATCGGCTCCGAGCGCCCCAAACGTGGCGTCCGGTGAAACTTCATCGACCGATCGCTTCAATTGGTTCGCAACGATTTTCTGAATGATCGGGAGGGCGCGAGGCGACGATTTCCGGGAGGAGTTTGGTTGCTTCCGTTCACAGCTCACGATGAGCAGCGCAGACAATATGATGGAGAATGTTTTCATGCGAATGATCCGACTGCCCTGGGAATCTTCTTATACCCGCCCGGCTCCATCAAGCAACCGCGGCGAGGATCGCGGCGAATATACACCGCGCCCGCATTGCCTCACTTCCTCCGCGCACGGATCACCGCATCGACGCCCGTCCCCGCGACGGCGCGCGGACGCTCCTCCGCGACAACCAGCTCCCACGCGTTGGGATCGAGCGCCGCAACGGCAGCCTCGACCGAGACCTGCACCTGAGCTGCCGCGGCCGTAGCAGCGCCCGTGACCGGATCGATCGGGCGATGCCCGACAAGGAACAGCGTCCCTCCCGGAGCGACGCCGCTCGCCATCCGCCGCACCATCTCCTCCACGGAGCCGGCCACGTGCACATACAGGCAGACGACGAGATCGTAGCCCTCGGGCTCGGGCGTCCATGTCGCGAGGTCGCCCTCGACCCAATCGACCCGCTCCGCGATGTCGGCACCGGCAGCCTCGGCCGTCGACCGCCCGTGTGCCAGCGCCGCGGCGGAAAAATCGAGCGCCGTCACCCGCCACCCGTGCGCGGCAAGCCAGAGCGTCTCGGCGCCGTGCCCGCACCCGGCGTCGAGCGCACGTCCCGGCGGAAGGTCGGCTACCTCGGCCATCAGATGCGCGTTCGGCGGACGACGCTCCACCTTGTCGGCGTGCTCGCGGAGCGTCCTCGCCCACAGCCCCTCCCAGAAATCCTGATCGAATGTCGGCGTGGTCATACGGTCTATGTGATGAGTGCGAGAAATTTCAACAAGTCGAAACGTACGGCGGCCACATATGTGCGATCCCCCCTCTGAACGCTCGGTCGGAGTGTTACTCCGACCGAACGCGGCCATGGCGAGGGCAGGAGTAAAACTCCTGCCCAACACCCCAACGCCGTGATCTTTGTGTCGCACGTATATCAATGCCCCCGTGCACATGGCCATGCTACGGCTTCTCGGCCGCTCGGCGGTCGGCTCAGTCGTCGACCGGTTCCAGACCTGCGATGGCATCCTTCATCGCCTGAATTTCCTCCGGCGTGTGTCCCTGCCAATCGAGGTGCTCGCCCACCACCAGCAGTGGTTGCTGTGAGCGGTAGGACTTGGTGGGATTCCCAGGGAATTTCTTGTCGGTCAGATTCGGGTCATCCATGAAGGGGCCGGTCGGCTCCACAACGTAGATACGGCCGGGCCCTTCCCCCTTCGCCAGCTCAGCCCCCCAGGTGGCCGCGTGCAGCGTCTCGCTGAAGTAGACCCAGGGGGACCGCCGCTCGGTGTAGTTGGAGGAATACCCGGGTTGAATCATATCCCCGGGCTTCAAATCCGCCCGGGTGCCGTGGTAGAATCGCCGCGCGTCCGCGTCGGTGGGCGTCGTCGATTCGGTGGGATCGCTCATGCGTACCTCGTCGATTCGTGATGTTCATGGGTGGATACAAGAGGACCAGGCCGTTATGCCGGCGCGTTGAGCGCGTTTGCAGGCGCAACGATCCGGCAGATCGGCTACAACTGCCAGAGGCCGTGATCGTTGCCGCCGAGGAGATAGATGGCGAACATGCCGTGGCCGGGGATCATCATCGGCGGAACGGCGACCGCGGCGCCTGCAGCGACCGCCGCCGCGACGGCGGCTTCGATGTCGTCCACCAGCCGGTACGGCCTGACCACCGGCTCCTCCGTCTCCCGCATGGGCGCCCGCACACCCACCAGTCCGCCCCCGGCCATCGGGGCCGTCCGTGCATTGCCGAGCCCGGCGTCCGGCTCGCCGAACTGCACATCATTCGCCGCGGCGTACGCGGCACAGACAGCGTCGACATCCTTCGTGACGATCTCGAGATACTGAATCTTCATGGTTCTCCTTTGCCTTGCGTTCGTGTCCGTTTTGATGCGGCCCGACTCCATCGCATCTCGCCGCAGGGCGCGGCCTCTGCGTTGAAGGGGAACAAATATACGTTCCGTGTTCATTCGTTCGATTCACAGTGCGCTGCCTACATCGTCGGTGGTATCGCGGGTGCCGGAAGAGGGACCGCATCATCGGAGCATGGCTCACTCCTCCCGCGGAAACGGTTCGTCAAGCAGGTCGTGATGGAACTGCCCATCGTAGAGTTCCAGACCATCCAGAAATCGCGCGAACAAATGATGACCGAGAAAGCCGCCAAGCCCTGCGACCGCCCATTTGTACGCGTCAAAATCCGTAGCCAGCGGAAGAAGCGGCGCCAACAGCATCGCACCCTCTGATGCCGATCTGTTGAATTCCTCGCGCAGAAATTCCGGGCACGGAACAGCATCCGGCCGGTTGGAATTCGCATAGATGACGCCGGCGTGAGTAAGCAGAGCGAGCGCGCGCTCTGGTGATGCCGATCGCGAAAGTTCGATCAGGTGTCCGGCGACGGCATACATTGCGGTGGTAGTGTCCCCCTGATGTTGAACCTCATTGATGAGGTCGCCAAGACGCTCGTCGGACAAGCCTCCTTCCCGATACGCCTCGGTCAGCAACGCGATGACATCCGCCGTGCCGTTGTAGCTGCCGCGCAACTCGTTCCATCTGTGGTCAGTGATTGATAACGGCATGGTACGTTTCAGGTCGGTTCAACAATTGCAGCTCCGTCGTACGCGATCGTCCACAGCAGGAAAGTTCGCCCCATTCAATCTCGGCCGCGGCTTCCGGGTGTTCTAATCCGAGAAGCCGAAATGAAGGAGCCAACGTCCGCCTCGCGACTCGAATGCGAAGTCCTCCCAGACGCATTCGTACCACATAGGGGGCTCAACTTCCACGCTGCAGGCACTTGCATCGCCGACAACTGATTGCAGATGCCACAGGAACCGGCGGACTATCTCTTCGACAACGACGGAATCGGTCTTCGGCGAGAAATCCTGCTCGAAGAACCAGCGACGCCCCGCCCGCGCCAACAGTTCGGTCCAATCGGCCGGAAGAGTGACCCGTCGAATTCCCCAGCGCTCCGCCTGTTGCGGAGGGGTGTTGGATGTACTCATGGACTCGAAATACAATGCCAACGACGCGTCGAGCGACACGGCATCGGGTAATCGCTCGATCACGTATGAACATCCATGATCGGCACCACCGTTCAGCAACGCGAGAGCGTCCAGAAAACTATTGCACACATCTTGAGGCATAATCGACTATCCTGACATACTACCGCGCCCGCCACGCTCCTGGCGAGCCCCATGGAGGCGAATACTCCGAACATACACCCGGAGTGATGTGATATCGCGGCTCAATGAACTCGCCAACTGACGCCCTCGAGCGTCAGCCCCGCCGAGCCGCCTCGATCGTCGCGATATCGATCTTGGTCATGCCCATCATCGCATCGAACGCGCGCTTGGCGGCGGCACGATCCGGATCGACGATCGCTGCGCTCAGGGCGCGCGGCGTGATCTGCCACGACAGGCCCCACTTGTCCTTGCACCAGCCGCAGGCGCTCTCCTGCCCGCCGTTGCCCACTATCGCGTTCCAATACTTGTCGGTCTCCTCTTGGCTATCTGTCGCAATCTGGAAGGAAAACGCTTCGCTCTGCTTAAACACCGGGCCGCCATTAAGGCCTATGCAGTGGACTCCCATCACCTCAAACTCTACCGTAAGCACGTCACCCGCCTTGCCGCTGGGATAATCCGCCGGGGCGCGCCGCACCGCGACCCTGTCGACCAGCTTGAAGTGCACCGCCTCGGCGATCGGCCGTGACCCCGGTTCGGGCCCGGCCGAGCTCGCGCTCGCCGGCGCTTCGCCCGCCGGTTCGAAGCTTTCGCTCGAGCGACTCAGTTCGCCTTCGGCTTCGCCGTTCTGGCCGACGTCCCCGGGCGGGATCGCGCCCTCGTTGGCGCCACGCGCCACCGGCAGGTTCGGCTCCCCGGCCAGGCAGCGTTCGATCCCCTGGGCGATCAGCCGCGCCCGCGCTTCGGAGCCCGCTTCGATCGGGTGCAG
>CAZJYH010000256.1:0-7045 GCA_964549365.1 uncultured Alphaproteobacteria bacterium | reverse complement strand
CGGCGGCGTGATCGTGAGCGCCGTGTCCGACACGACGGTGTCGACGACGGCGGGGAGATGGTTCTGCTCGCCGTCGAGGGTGCTGGGGATGAGCACCAGGCGATACCGCGTCGCGCCGAGGACGCGGGTCCAGGAGATCGTGATCGGATCGAGCGTGTATGGGCCCGGCACCCTCGGCGCGGTGAAGATCGGAGCGATGAGGCGTTGCTCGCCGAGGCTCCGGATGATCCGCGCGGAGAACGAGAGGGCAACGGCGGTATCGGGATGGCGGTAGAACACGCGTGCGATGTCGCCGATCCGCATCGCGAACTGCCCGATGAAGGGGGGCGGGTATTCCTGTGTCCACGTGAGGCCGCCGTTTCGGGTGCGCAGGATCTTCTCGACGCGCCCCACGGCGATCCCGTTCATTCGATCGGCGAACGCCACGGCGAGCAGGCCGGCCTGACGTTTGCCGACGAGGGCATCGAGCTGTGCTGCCCACGTGACGCCGCCGTCGGTGGTGTGCATCACCACGTCGTTCGTTGGGCCGCCGGAACTCGGGCCGCGCGCCCCGGCGCACCATCCCTCCATCTTGTCGATGAAACAGCAGCCGTTCATGCAGGCGGCCATGCTGTTCGATCGGAGCCAGTGTGCTCCCAAGTCGGTTGTGCGAACGGTGTAGGATGCGGAGCTGTTCACGCCGAGCAGGATGTGCGTCGTCGAGTCGAGGCAGAGGGCCTGCGGTGCCGAGGCCGGCAAGCTCGGCCGCGCGACGCAGGAACTCCAGCGCTCGTGCGGGCCGGCCCCCGTGTTCGTGGATGGTGCCGATGTTCGCGTGCAGCAGCGCGACGAGGGGCAGGGCGTTCAGCTCCGCCGCGATCGACAGTGTACGCTCGAAGCAGCCGAGCGCCTCGGCGTACTCCTCGTGCTCCTCGAGGTCGACGCCGAGATTGGTGAGCGTTGCCGCGCACCCCATGCGATCGCCGCAGGCCGCGTGCAGCTCGTGCGCGCGTCGCAGGTAGTGACGGGCCGTGGCGGCGTTGTTGAACAGGCTGTGGATGTTCCCGACGGCCGCGTATGCCTGGGCCAGCAGATCGTTCGCCGCATCGGCCTCGGCGATCTCTGCGGCGGCGTGAAGCATGCGCAAGGCCCCCGGGTAGTCCCCTGCCTGTTCGCGGCAGAGCCCGAGCGCGATGCGGAGCGTGATCCGCTGAACGCTTCCGGCCCGGTCCGCGCGCACCACGGCGCGCTCCAACTCGGCCGGCACATCGCCGTGGTCCCCCGTCGCGATCGCAAACGTTCCCTTCGATTGCGCGAGCGCGATGCTGAGATGCGTGTCGCGCGGCGATCGCGTCGGCCTGCTCGATCGCCTCGCGCGCCTCGGCGAACCTCCCAGCCATCCGGTGGCATTCGGCGATCGGGATCAGCGCCGTCGCCGCGCCGCGCCGGTAGTTCCGCTCGCGCGCGGCGATTGTCTTTCGCGGTCAACAAGTTGCTGCGCCATGAGGGGTAGTTCCGCTCGCGCGCGGCGATTGTGCTCGTCGATCTCGTGCCGTGCGGCCTCGGCCGGGCTGTGCCTTCCGTGCATGTCCGGTTCTCCGTTCATGGCTCTGTTTCGTGGGCCGAAGGGTTCGCATGGTGATGCGCAACGGCTCCGGTCCGCATCCGTCCGATCAGGTTTCCATCAACTGCCGTGCGCGCTCGGCGACGCGTTCTGGTGTGATGTCGAGCATGCATCGGAAGTGCCCGAGCGGGCAGGCGTCGCGGCCGATCGTCGTGCATGGGCGGCAGGGGAGAGCCTCGATCTCCACCACGCTCGCGCGCGTGCCGTACGGCGCGAAGCCGAACTCCTGAACGGTGGAGCCGAACACGGCCACCACCGGCCGCTTGCGTGCCGCCGCGATGTGGGCGAGCGCGGAGTCGTTGGTCACCGCAACTGCGCAGCCGTCGAGCACGGCCGCCGCCTGCAGGTAGTTCGTCCGCCCGGCCAGGTTCACCGCGGCGGGGCCGATCTCCTCCGCGATCCGTTCGCACAGATCCCGCTCCGACGGGCTCCCAAGCAAGACGATGCGCGCGTTCGGCTCGCGTGCCAGCGCCGCGCCGAGCGCCGCGAACCGTTCGGCCGGCCACTGCTTCGTGGCGTGCCGCGCGCCGGGCGCCAACGCGATCATCGGGCGGCCATCCGGGGAGATCGGTGGAGCTGTTTCGCCGATGAAGAGATCCAGGCCGTCCCCGTCGTTCTCCACGCCGTACGGTGCGCCGGTTGCGAGGTAGCGCTCGGCGATCGGCACGACCGGGCGCAACCGATTGATCCTGCGATGCACCAGCAGCCACTTCGCCACCGTCGGCTTGCGCAGCACGGCGCACTCGCGGCCGAGTCCGGCGCGCAGGTACCGGCTGCGCACGGAGTTGTGCAGATCGAACACGATGTCGTAGCGGCCGCCGATCGACTCGCGGAGGCCGCGCTTCAACGCGCGCAGAGCCGCGAAGCCGGTGCCGGCCTTCAGCGCGGTCACCGCGTCGAGGTAGGGCGATTCGCTCACGAGCGGTGCGAACTCCTCCTTCGTGACGAAGCGGATCCGCGCCTTGGGGAAGCGCGCGTGCAGGCATCGCACGAAGAGCGACGCGAGGACGATGTCGCCGGCGGAGCTGAAGCGTATGACGAGGAGATTCATGGTTCCGGCATGTATTGAAGGAGCGCACGAAGATAACCACGACGGAGCCTCACGTGCACGCCGCGCGCCGTTTGTGCGTCATAGCTCAACGTTACAAGTTCAACGTTCCAAGTTCAACGTTCCAAGTGAGAGGGCGTTCGGCGTTGAGCGTGATGCGTGTAGCGTTGAGCGTGGGGCGAGTTTCAAATGCAACGTTCCAAATTCCAAATGAAGGATGGGTCGTGGTGGTCGATCAGCATGAGCCACGTTCAAAGTGAAGAGCCGATCATGGTGGTCGATCGGCATCTGCCGCGTTGAACATTGACCGCGGCTCTGTCTTGTCATTTGGAACGTAGCACTCGCGGGCGTTGCCCGTTCGAAACTTCGGAGTGCCGGAGGAATGTAGTAGGTTGCGTTTTCATCGGCGTCGGCCATGGCGTCGGTGCCCAAATTGAACCATCGAGGTGTGAATGAGCTCGCAAGGATCGACCCTTGAATCCGTTATCGATATCTCCGCCGTGCGCACGCTCGGTGATCTGAAGGCCGCGGGGTACCGCGTCGAGCCGGTGAAGGATGAGATGCGCCGCAACCTGATCCGGAAGCTGCGCGCCGGGGATGACCTGTTTCCGGGGGTGATAGGGTTCGGCGACACGGTGGTGCCGCAGATCGTCAACGCGATCCTTGCACGCCACGACATGATCCTGCTCGGCTTGCGCGGGCAGGCGAAGACGCGCATCGCCCGCCTGCTGCCGGAGCTGCTGGACGAGTACGGTCCGATCGTTGCCGGCTCCGAGATCAACGACGATCCGTTCGCGCCGATCAGCCGCCGTGCCGTGGAGATGATCCGCGAGATGGGGGACGACACGCCGATCGAGTGGCTGCACCGCTCCTCGCGCTACGGTGAGAAGCTCGCCACGCCGGACGTGACGATCGCGGATCTGATCGGCGACATCGACCCGATCAAGGCGGCGAACCAGCGCCTGGCCTACTCGCACGAGGGGGCGATTCACTTCGGGCTGATCCCGCGCACCAACCGGGGCATCTTCGTGATCAACGAGCTTCCCGATCTTCAGCCGCGCATCCAGGTGGGCCTGTTCAACATCATGCAGGAGAAGGATATCCAGATCCGCGGCTTCAACGTCCGGATTCCTCTCGATCTTGCGATCGTCTTCACGGCCAATCCGGAGGACTACACCAACCGCGGCTCGATCATCACGCCGCTGAAGGACCGGATCGACTCGCAGATCCTGACGCATTATCCGCGCACTCTTGCCGACGGGATCGAGATCACGCGGCAGGAGGCATGGCGCGAGCGGGGAAGCGGGCTGCCGCTGGTGATGCCGGAGTACATGGAGGAGGTGGTGGAGATGATCGCGGTGCAGGCGCGGGGCTCCGAGTTCGTCGATCAGCAGTCCGGCGTCTCCGCGCGCATGACCATCGCCACGATGGAAGCGCTCGTCTCCAACGCCGAGCGCCGCGCGCTGGTCAACGGCGACGAGAGGATCGTGCCGCGCATCATCGACCTGCAGCAGGCGCTGCCGGGGATCACCGGGAAGGTGGAGCTGGTGTTCGAGGGGGAACAGGAGGGGCCGGCGAAGGTGGCGCGACTGTTGATCAACAAGGCGGTGCGCGAGGTGTTCAAGGCATACTTCCCGAATCCTCTGGAGCGCGCGCGGCGCGGTGGGGAGCGTGGCGAGAAGGGGAGCGCTCCTGCCGATCCGTATGCGCCCATCCTGAAGTGGTTCGGTCACGCGAACGTGATCGACCTGGAGGACCAGATGCCGTTCGATGCCTACTACGCCGAGCTGCTGAAGGTGCCCGCGCTTGCCGACCTCGCGGTGAAGCATCTGGGGGTCGACCCGAACGATACCGCCGCGCTGGCCACCGGTATGGAGTTCCTGCTCGACGGGCTGCATCAGAACTCGAAGGTGGCGAAGGAGGAGGTGACCACGCGCGTCAGCTACAAGGACATGCTCGGCACCATCTTCACGATCAAGGGGTCGTCGATGGACGATGAAGAGGAGGAGTACTGATTCACGTTCAAAGTTGAAAAGTTCAGAGTTGTGAACCGTTGTCGGCGAGTTTGTTGTGCCGGAGTTGACTCCGGCACCCGCGTTTGTGTAGCGGCATCGAGCGTGGCGCCGTGCCTCAGTGCCGTGTCGCGGAGGCAACTCCGCGATAACTTCGCGTTTGCTCCGCGCATCACGCTGAACACTCTCCGCCGTTGGGAGTGCCGCCCTTTCAGGGCTCCATCAGAGCAAGCCACCAACCACGCTGAACGCCCTCTCACCTGGCACGCTGCACGTTGAACGGGCACGTTGAACGTTGAAAGTGGAACCGTACCCCACGCCGACACGGTTCCATATTCAGCAGTTGTCATTTCGCATTCGACCTGCCCGGCACAACGCGTCCCGCAGCACGGCGATCATCCGGCCTGTTTCTCACCGGCGCTTGACGAACCGAGCCGCGTGCGTTGTCGTCGCGTCCGTTGCGGTGATGTTGTAGACACCATCGGCCAGACCGGATACGTCGATGCTTACCTGAGTACGTTCACTTTCGTTCGGAGCCGCTTCCACCAACGTTCTTCCCAGCATATCCCGGACGCGGACCGTGCCGCGCAGTTCTCGCGGATACGAGACGGTGACACGGTCGCGCGCCGGATTCGGCGCCACCGTCGGCATCTCCACGCTTGCCGGCGATGCCTGAACCGAGGCCGCTGCGGCGCTGTAGCGCACCAGTTTCGTCGTGCTGAACCCGAGCAACGCGGTCGTGCGGTTCATCGCGGCGATGGAGATGATCGCCGGATACTCGCCCAGATTGGGAACATCGTAGCGGTACATCGAATCATAGCGCCGCCAGTTCTCGCCACCGTCCGTCGTGTACATGAACTCGCCGTCGAAGCCGCCGACGAAGCCGTGGCGGTCGTCCAGAAAGTCGATGCTGATCAGTCCGGTGGGGCGACGTTGTTCCTCCTGCCATTGCGTGGTCCACGATCTGCCGCCGTTCGTTGTCTTCTGCACGTAGCCGGTTGCGTAGAACTGGTCCGCCGACTGCGTCCAGCCCACCTGCCAGCCGATCTCCGGCGTGATGAGGTCAATGCGATCGCTCTGTGCGGTCATGGTCAGCGGCTCAACGGACCATGTGCGCGCGCCGTCGGTTGAAGAGAGAAGGTTCGAGCCGTTATCGTAGGCGAAGCACCGTAGATGTTCAGGACCGAACATCAGGATACGTTTGACACTTCCCGCAGCCAGAGGCGGGTACACCCGTTCCTCCCACGTGTCGCCGCCGTCCGTCGTCGCGAATATCCGATCGTATGCGACGGCAATGCCGTTGGTTGCATCGAACATGGTGATGCCGCGAAACGACGACGAGGAATCCTCCACCATGCGCGAATGCCAACTCACGCCGGCGTCGGTGGTGCGCATGATGAACCGCCGAAATTTGTACACCTTGCGCGGCGTCGGGCCCGAATAATCGTATTTGCCGAACACCGTGTCGGCGACGGCAATCCAGAGGCTGGGCGTCGGGGTCGCGATGTCGTGAATGCGCACGCCGTACGGCTGCCAGTCGTCGCCCGGTCCGACATCCTGATGTCCGAAGAATACCGTGCTCCACGACAGGCCCCCGTTCGTCGATTTCTTGATCGCAGCGCTCTCGAATTCGACGCTGGATGGGCGTGCGACAATTGCCACGCAGTTCCGCTCGTCGACGCAGCGCAGATGATTATACTGCCAGATCGGGCCACCGCCGGCGACCGCGGGATCGAAGTCCGCCGAATCGACGAGGCGGAACTCGGCGGTCTGGCCATGGGCGAAGAGGGTGAGCACGAGGGTGCTCACGGCGCAGAGGGCGGCATGTCGGGACCAGGAAAACATAGCGGTTCCTCACAATGAAGAGATTGAACGAGATCGGGGGAATGCCGGTTCCCACGGACGGTTGAAGGTGCCGGAGTTGTCGTGTGATCAATCGACGGTCGCCGGAATCGCGTGCGCAATCCCGGCGACCGTGCATATTATCAGTTATCCATGATCGTCGCAGACCGGGATGCACTGCTCGCCTTCAACGCTGAACGGGTGCACGTATGGCGTGGCGCCGCACGGCTGCGTCGGCTGCGGCGTGCTGACGCGTGTGATGACCGGTTGGCCGGTCGCCGGATCCATGCAGATATTGAAACTCTGCAGACAGCAGCTCGCCTGCGGACACGGGAGCAGCTCCCAGCAGCAGTTGTCGGTGAAGACCCAGTCCGAACAGCTTGCCCGCGATGCGCGCCACTGCGTGTCGAAGCCGGTGCCGCACAGGACGCTCTGCTGATACGCCTGCGAGCCGGTATTGAACCCTTTCACGAACTCGCTGCCGGCGATGATGTCGTCCGCGAGATTGTACATGTTGCGGGTCCAGGTGTTCAGGGCGGT
>CAZJYH010000255.1:0-7055 GCA_964549365.1 uncultured Alphaproteobacteria bacterium | reverse complement strand
TTCGGTCACTTTCAGGAGCATGTTCCGCAGGTTCATGCGCGCGGCCACCTGCTCATGCGTCGCCGAGGTGTGCAGCACGTTCTTCCCATGCTCGAAGTTCCCTTCGGACGTGATCCCGTAGAACCCCTCGATCGCCTCGGCCTGTTGCGGCGTCAGGGCATCGGCCAGCTCGCGGCGGGTCCAGACGTAGAACGTCCCCTCCTCCCCCTCGCTGTCGGCATCCTCGGCCGAGTAGAACAACCCGCCGTCGTGCAGCAGATCCCGCACCATGTACTCGATCGTGTGCGCGAGGATACCGGCCAGCCATGCGTCACCGGTGAGTCGATACGCATCGGCGTAGACCGCCAGAAGCTGTCCCTGATCGTAGAGCATCTTCTCGAAGTGCGGCACACGCCACTCCGCATCGACGGAATACCGGGCGAATCCGCCGCCGAGCTGGTCGTACATGCCGCCGGAGGCCATGCGACGCATCGTATGATGTGCCATCTGGAGCGCGTTCCCCTCCCGGCCGAAGGCATGGCAGCGCAGCAGGAACTCGAGGATCGCGGGGCGCGGGAACTTCGGAGCAGCGGAGAACCCGCCGAAACGGGGGTCGTAGCTGCGGGTCAACTGTTCCAGGCACAGTTCCGCGATCCGATCGGTCGGAGGATGCGCACCGGTATCGGCTGTGATCACCGCCCCCTTCTCGATCGCCCGAACGATGGCCGTCGCCGTCCGGAATACCTTCTCCGACTCGTTCGTCCAGGCATTGTGCAGACTCTGGAGCGCGTCGCGGAAACCGGGGCGGCCGTATGCCGAACGCGGTGGGAAGTATGTCCCCACGTAGAACGGTTCACGCTCCGGCGTCAACCAGGCCGATAGCGGCCAGCCGCCGTTCCCGTTGATCGCCTGGGCGGCGGCCATGTAGACGCTGTCCACGTCGGGACGCTCCTCGCGGTCCACCTTGATGTTGACGAACAACTCGTTCATCACCCTCGCCGTCTCCTCATCCTCGAACGACTCACGTTCCATCACATGGCACCAATGGCACGTCGAGTAGCCGATGGAGAGAAATATCGGCTTGTTCTCGCGGCGCGCGCGGTCGAACGCCTCCTCGCCCCACGGATACCAGTCCACCGGGTTGTAGGCATGCTGCTGCAGATACGGCGACTTCTCGTGGACTAGGCGGTTCGGCGAGCGTTCGTGCTGCTGGCTCATTGCGGGATGATAGCGTTCGTTGACGAAGGGATACGGCCGGCGCTGATGCGGCGGAGGACATGATAACAAAAACGGGGCCCTCACGAATGAGGGCCCCGTTTGAATCGATTCGGATCGAGCGCCGGATCTGCTCCGGGACACCGTCTCCGGCTGATCGGTGATTACTTGCTCACCGTGATCTTCGAGGTGTAGACCTGGTCGCCGGTGATCATGCGGACGAGGTACACGCCGTTGGCGAGACCGTCGGTCGCAAGATCCACGCTGTACTTGCCGGCAACGTAACGGTTGTCGACGAGGCTCTTGACGTGGTCGCCGGCCGAGTTGAACAGGTCGATCTTCACCTGCGTACCGTTGACGATCGAGAACGGAATCGTGGTGCGTTCACGCACCGGATTCGGAGCGATCGAGCCGATACCGGCATTGTCCGCAGTGGAGCCGTAATGGTACTGCACGCCGCCGACCAGCTCGAGCGTGCCGGCCATGGCGATATCGAGATTGACGAGCGCCGAACGCTCGGTGCTGTCCCTCGCGATGAACTTCAGGGCCTTCCAGGCGCTGATCACCTGGTCCGTCGTGCCCTGACGGAAGAGTACGACGCCCAGGCAGCGGAAGCTGTCGAGCGGATTGGCGCGCGTGTCGATGTAGTTGCCGGGATTATCCGGATCCTCCGAGATGGAGCCCGTGCGATACTCCTCGACCGCGATGCAACGCTGCCACTCCTTGTCCTGATAATCAGGCGTCCCCTGCACAACCGCCGGGGCAAACTCGTTGACATACACCAGCAACATCGACTCGTTGGCGGCAAACTCCATCGGCGCGGTCTCCGAGCCGGGATCGCCGTCGAGGATGATGCGCGTGAAGCTGACGAGCGTATCGTTGCCGCTGAAGGTCACGGTGCTGTCGAGACCATCGCTGTTGATCTCGAACTCCTTCACCTTCTTCAACGTCGCGCGAGCGGCGCTGAAGCCGTTCGTCTTGTATGAGTTGCCGGCGAAGTTGGTCGTGACCTTGTACACCACAAGAAGGCCGGGGTTCTGCGGGTTGTTCCGCGGGTTGCGGTACAACGGAACGCGCAGGAAGGCCACGTTATACTTGCCGGCGTTCTTGAACTGGTCGATATACTCCTGGTCCGTTTGGAACGTGGAGTCCACATTTTCAAAGATCGACGTGCCGTTCTCGTTGAAGACGCTCGGCGTATACAGCGGGTACAGGTACCGCGGCGCCGGGAAGATCTGGCCGAAGCCACGCATCTCGGTGCCGCCGCTGAACTGCAGCGGCACGGTCAGGTCGCTGCGGTTCGTGTCGACGGCGCCGCGACGCTGGAGGATCTTCGCGAACCATTCATAGCTGCGCTCCTCCGCAGCCTTGCCGAAAGTCGGCACCGGCTCGTTGGCGGGCGCCTTAACGCCGGGCTCATCCGTACGGATCAACGCCTGCTGAGCGAAGGCGGTTGCCGATACGGAAGCAATTGCCAGGGCAATAGCTAACGTTCTTTTCATGGTGAAGAGGCCCCTACATTTGTTTATTGAGGTATTGAGGATTCGTTTCCTGTCGATATCGGGACGGCCCCGTGCAATTATGTCGCGCACCGGCGTTTCCGCGCCGTGAGGCAACGACTATCCTGCAGAGCGCCTGCCCTACGGGATACATGAACCATCGGTTCCGCTGAAGAGTACGAAGATCGCACTTTTATTTCTTACGGCCCAAGTGCGACCAAGCCGTCTTAACAACGCGAGATGCTACGGGGTAATCCTGCCACGCCCCGACCACGAACCGCCGGAGAATCGACCCATGGCGCGGTTATCCAAACGATCAATACACGCCATATCCCGTTGAAGTTACTTCCCTCGATACAGAGGCCCGTGGCACGCAGGAACTTACCCGGATGACACGCCGCACAGCCGTGCACATCACAGGGCACTCCGAAATAGACCGCATCGAAGAAGAGTTCCGGGCTGCGCGGTGTGTCATGCCATCTGCTCGGTCGGCACATCCTCGACGGATTTCACCGTCACCGCCCGCTCGAACAGCGATTCCATCAGGTCCTTCTTCCGATTCGCGCTCCACAATTCATACGTCGGCGTCGAGCCGGACGCGCACTCGATGCTGAAGGCGATGGAGCGATCGTCGTAGCGTACGCGCACCGTCTCGACCAGCTGCTTGTGCGTACGATCCAGACCGTCGGCCACCCGGAGAATCGCCGCCAGGTACCGCACACGTTCCTGGTCGGCCGGACGCAGGCCGGCGAACGCCATGTGGCGATTCCTCGGATGCGACTTGCGGTGATACCGGGCAACGTTCGCGATCACCGCCATCTCCTCGTTCGTGAACCCGAGCGCCTCGCTGTTCTGAATCAGATACTGCGAATGCTTGTGGTGCGACGCGTGCGAGATGTAGTAGCCGATATCATGAAGCAGCGCGGCGGCCTCCAGCAGCTCGCGCGCGGAGTCATCGAGCTTGTGCACCGGTGCGAGCGCATCGTAGATCACCAGCGCGAGCGTGGCAACGTGCCGACCATGCGCTTCGTCGAAGTTGAACATCCGCCCGATGCGCATCACCGTCTCGTAGCGCAGATCGGACAGGCGCGCCATCCCCGCACCTTCTCCGGCCAATTTGTGAATCGTGTCCAGCACTATCCCTTCGCGCAACGCGTACGTGCTGATCGTCAGCGTCCGCACGTCGCACTCCTCGAGAATCGTCTGCAGCACCACGCCTCCGGCGGCAAGGATGTCGACGCGCCGTGGATCCACGGCCGGAATCGATGCCCGCTCGGCGAAGCTTCTGGCACGCAACACGCGGTTGACAACGTCGCGTATCTCCTCTCTTGACACCGTGACGCCGTTCAACGTCTCAGGAATGCTCTCGCCCCGTGCGGCCAGCGCCATCGCGGTGAAGGTCTGGGCCGTTCCGCTGGAGGCGATGACCGAGCGGGCACCGCTGGCGCGCACCGCCTCGGCGGCATGATAGATATCGCCGCGAAGGAATGCCTTGCACTGTTCCACCTCGTCGGAGGTAACGCGTTCGTTGGGAAAGAATCGCTGGGTGATCCGAATGGCCCCGATCTTGTAGCTGTTGGCGTAGAGAATACGCCCACGCTCGCCCACCAGAAACTCCGTGCTGCCGCCGCCGATGTCGAACAGGGCCACCCGTTCGTTGTACACCGGAAGCGCCTGCAGCACGCCGAGATAAATCAGGCGCGCCTCCTCGAACCCGGAGACCACCTCGATCTCGAAGCCGGTCTCGCGCCGGACACGCTCGATGAACTCGTCGCGGTTGGAGGCTTCGCGAACGGCGCTTGTGGCAACGGCTCGCACGGGCGACCCCGTACGCGCGGCAATCACCGCGAACAGCTTCATCGCGGCAACTCCGCGCGCCATCGCCTCCTCGGTGAGGTGCTTGATCTGCGACGCGCTTTCGCCCAGTCGCACCACCACCTTCTCCTTCGTAATCACGGAAAACTTGCCGTCGCCCAACAACCGCACCACCACGAGGTGGAAGCTGTTGGTGCCGACGTCAACCGCGGCGAGCGTTTCGGGCTGATGCGCTGTCATGATCGGCGTTTGCGTCTCGTTGATCGATCGTTTGCAAGATACGGCCCATCCGGTATCGTCCGGATGACATGCGCAGCCCAGCGGAAGCTTCCGGGCTGCCCCTCCTGTCGGTTCCGGAAACGCCGGAACGCCACGGAGCTATTCCTTCTTGTCGCGAAAGCTCGCGTCGCGCACCTTCGAGTAGTCGATGGGGGCCGGTCCGTTGCGCACGGAGCGCTCACTGTGCACGGCCTCCGGTTGCCCGCCTTTCCCGTTCGGTGCGCCGTCGCGGGGCGCGGATCGGCCCGCACCGGCACGAACCCGGCGCGCCGGGCCCACACCGAACAGACGACGGAGCAGACCCTTGATCCCCCAATACAACAGGAAGATGATCAGGGCAACCAGAAGTATGCGCCGAAACGGCATCATCGGCTACGGAGCGATCGTGTGTGTTGTTGAGCGTCGGCTGTGCATGGGCCGCTTCGAAACGGCGCCGCGGGGAGAATCCCGTCGCCCGGCCATGCGGCCGTGCTACGGCAGATGAAAGAACCGCAGGTGGGCATCCGAGGGGCGAAGGATCTCCTCCACCAGTTCATCGAACGTCTCGCGGTTGTTCACGAAGTCCATCTTCGCGGTGTTGACGATGAGGATGGGGGCGGCCGTGTAATGGAAGAAATACTGCGTGTAGGCTTCGGAAAGGTCGCGCAGATACCCGACGGTGATCGATTCCTCCATCGCCCTGCCACGATTGCGGATGTTGCTGATCAGGCGGCTCAGGCTGCTCTGCAGATACACCACCAGGTCGGGCTTCGGCACCGTCCCCTCCAGCGCGGTCACCACCGCATCGTACAATGTCATCTCGTGTTCGCTCAGCGTCAACGAGGCGAAGATGCGGTCCTTGTCGAAGATGTAATCGCTGACGACATGGTCGTAGAACAGATCGAGCTGTCGGAACTCCTGCTGCTGGCGATATCGACTGAGGAGGAAGAAGATCTGGGTCTGGAAGGCATAGCGTTTCGCGTCGCGATAGAAGTCCGGCAGGAACGGGTTGTCCTCGAAACGCTCCAGCACCAGGCGCGCGTTGAGATGCTCGGCCAGCATCGTGGCGAACGTCGTCTTCCCCGCGCCGATCACCCCTTCGATCGCGACATAGCGCGGACGGCCTGATGTTGCTGCGTTGGATTGGCTCATAGGAAGGGCGATTCCAGAGGGAGTAGAGATCAACCGGCTCGGACTGCGCCGCAAATTATGAAGGATACCGCAGGCGGCAACGATCTTCGGAGTCCGGCGGGAAAAGTCGTCGAATCCCCGAACGGCTGCCGAGTCGCGCGCCGGCGCAGACACCGGATGCAGCGGCCATGCGCACCGCGCGCGGCGCCTACATGCGCCGAACGCCGCCTACATGCGCCGAACGGCGCCGCCGTCGCGCAGATCGTCCCTCAGCTCCGCCACCGAGCGCCTGAGCAGCGGATGCACGGCATCCGGGGCGATCTCGGCCAACGGCTCCAACACGAACCGCCGCCGGCTCATCTCCGGGTGCGGGATCACCAGATCCTCGGTAACGACCACGAGATCCCCCATCATCACGATGTCGATGTCGATCTCCCGTTCACGCCACCGCTCCCGCACACGGCGCCCGAGCGCCCGCTCGATCGCCCGCAGCCGGGCGAGGAGCCGATGCGGATCGCGCGTTGTGCCGATCGCCGCCGCGCAGTTGACGAATTCGGGCTGATCGGTGTACCCGACCGGTTCGCTCGCATACATCGCCGAGACCCGCACCAGTTCGATTCCCGGCGACGCGGCGATCAGCTTCAACGCCCGAGCGATCGTCTGCTCGCGCATGCCCACATTCGCCCCGAGCGAGAGCAACGCCGTGCGCCACGGCCGGTTCGGGCCCGGCCCTTCCGGTTCCCGAGGTTCACTCACGCGGCGGCTCCCTCCGGCGCCGCACCATCGGGGTTCACATCGCGGGCACGCCGCATCTCCACTTCGACCGCACGGATCACACCGTCGATCGGCACCGACAGCTTTCGCAGCCGCACGGTGGCCGCCGTCGCGATCGGGAAGCGCGAGATGATCGCCGTGCAGATCTCCGCCACCAACGATTCGAGCAAACGCCTGTTGGTTCCGATCAGGATATCGCGGGCGAGTTCGTACACATCCTGGTAGTTGACCGTGTCGGCAAGATGATCGCTCGCTGCGGCGGCGGAGATATCGGCCTCGATCTCGATATCGAAGCTATAGCGCCCACCGATCGTGCGCTCGGCCTCGCCCACCCCATGACGGGCGTAGATCTCGGCACCGATGATGCGTATGGTTGATTGTGTC
>CAZJYH010000254.1:4569-7061 GCA_964549365.1 uncultured Alphaproteobacteria bacterium | reverse complement strand
TATACATGCGGAGCCGACAGCGGCGGCGGGCCGCTCGGTTCCACATTTTTCATTCCGAATTTCTAATTCGTAATTCCTACTTCCTAATTCTCTCCCCCATGCCCCCCGCACCACAGCGACCCCGGAGCCCACGCCTCCCCTACCTCGCCGCCGCGGCCGTGACGTTCGCGTTGGGCGTCGGCGTCGCACAGATTGACGGCAGCTCACCGGTGCGAGGGTACGGCGGAGATGTGCTGGCGACGTTTTTCGTGTACATGCTGCTGCGCGCATGCGGCGTTCAGCGTCCCACGCGCGCGGCCCTGCTCACGGTGATGATCTCCTTCGCAATCGAGACGGCGCAGTACTTCCGCACCGCGCAGCGCCTCGGTTTCGGCGGGGTGCTGCTGGTGATCTTCGGCTCCACGTTCGACGTGCTGGACCTGGTGGCGTACGCCGTGGGGATCGTGTTCGCGCTTGCGTTCGAACGGGTTGTCATCGCCGGCCGGGGTTCACCGGTGCGGTGAGCATCGAGGATCGTGAACACAACTGCGCGCCAACAAGACGACGTTCCTTCGACGTCCGCCTTCCGCTTGATTCACGCCGCCCCGATCTCCAACTTGTGCCATGCTTACGCTCACGCCCATCGGCACCATCCGCACGCCGTACGCCGACCGCTACGATGCCCCCCGGCAGCCGGGAGCGGCGGACACGGACACAGCCAGGAGGAGCGGCGAGGGGATCATCGAGCTTGCGCAGGGGATGAACTTCGAGCAGGCGCTGGAGGATCTGGCGGGCTTCGAGTTCATCTGGCTGCTCTACTGGTTCGATCGAAACACCACGTGGAAGCCGAAGGTGTTGCCGCCGCGCGGCGAACGCAAGCGCGGCCTCTTCGCCACCCGCTCGCCGCACCGCCCCAACCCGATCGGGCTGTCGCTCGTCCGCCTCCTCTCGGTGGAAGGTCGCACCATCCGCGTCGCCGATGTGGACTTGCTGGACGGCACGCCGATCCTGGACATCAAGCCGTATATCCCGGGCGTCGAGGCGCACCCCGATGCGCGGGCGGGCTGGCTTGATGAGCTGAACGAGGTGGAGGCGATCGGGGCCGTGCACTTCAGCGACCTCGCGGCCGAACAGACGGCGTGGCTTGCGGCGCACGGCGTGGATATCGGCGCGCATGCCGTGGAGGTGCTCTCGCGGCATCGCACGCCGCACCCGTACCGACGCATCAGCGCGCGCGACGACGGCACCCTCGAACTTGCGGTGCGCTCCTGGCGGCTGGCGTTTCGCGTGGAGGGAACGAACGTGACGATCGAACGCATCGGCTCCGGATACACCGCCGAGGCGGCGCTTGCCCCCGACGCCGCCGACCGCCTGCACGACGGCGCGGCTCATGCCGGGTTCCATCGGCAGTGGGATGCGGGGCCTGAATGAAAAATGCGGAATGCTGAATGCGAAACCACGGCAACGGTCGGCGGTGCAGTGCAGCGAGGCGCCGCCGTTCCGGGTTTCACGTTCCAAGTTCAAAGTTCAAAGTTCCAAGTTCCAAGTTCAGAATGCCTAATTGAAGCGCCAGGCACCAAGTTCCCAGAGCTACGCGCCAGGTTCCAAGTTCAAAGTGGGCGCGTGCCCAAACACCAACGACTACGTCCCCGGTTCTCTGCTCTGAGTCCAGGGCACCACACGCCGTATTCAACGATGTGTTAAACACCAAGTACCGGGCCCCGCGCGATGCAACCGCGAAGGCGCAGAGAACGCAAGGGCCGCCGCCCACGACACACCCATCACCTTGAACCCATACCCCATAACCCATACCCCATACCCCATACCCCATACCCCATACCCCATACCCCATAACCGCCCCTCCCGCATACACTATTACGCTTCGCCCGGCTTCCTCCTTTGCACGGCCGAACCCGGCGGACGTAACTTCGAAGTTTTGGGAGATGACCATGAGCGATACGAAGATCATATTCTCGATGATCGGTGTGGGAAAGACCCACAGAAACAACAAGCAGGTGTTGAAGGATATCTACCTCTCCTTCTACCACGGCGCCAAGATCGGCGTGCTGGGGTTGAACGGATCGGGGAAGAGCACGCTGCTGCGGATCATCGCCGGCGTCGACACGGACTACGACGGGCAGATCAACGCGCAGAAGGGGATCACGTTCGGCCTGCTGGAGCAGGAGCCGGCGCTCGACCCCACGAAGACCGTGCGCGAGATCGTGGAGGAGGGGGCGGCCGAGACGGTGGCGATGTTGAAGGAGTACGAGGCGATCAGCATGATGTTCTCGGAGCCCGATGCGGACTTCGACGCGCTGATGGAGAAGCAGGCGAAGCTGCAGGAGCGCATCGAGCACCTCGACGCGTGGGACCTGGACAGCAAGCTGGAGCAGGCAATGGAGGCCCTCCGCTGTCCGGACGGCGAGACGAGCATCTCCGTCCTCTCCGGCGGTGAGCGCCGCCGCGTGGCCATGTGCCGTTTGTTGCTGGAGCAGACTGACATCCTGTTGCTG
>CAZJYH010000254.1:0-4559 GCA_964549365.1 uncultured Alphaproteobacteria bacterium | reverse complement strand
CCGACGAACCACCTGGACGCCGAGTCGGTGGCGTGGCTGGAGCATCATCTCGCGCAGTACAAGGGGACGGTGATCGCGGTGACGCACGATCGCTACTTCCTGGACAACGTGGCCGGCTGGATTCTGGAACTGGACCGCGGCCAGGGGATCCCGTTCGAGGGGAACTACTCCTCGTGGCTCGAACAGAAGGGGCAGCGCCTCGCGATCGAGGAGCGGCAGGAGTCCAAGCGCCAGAAGGCGCTGGCCGAGGAGCTGGAGTGGGTGCGCACGAACCCGAAGGGACGGCACGCCAAGAGCAAGGCGCGCATCGCATCGTACGAGAAGATGCTGACCGAGGAGAACGAACGCCGCAACGAGGAGATGGAGATCTTCATCCCGAACGGTCCGCGCCTCGGCAACGTGGTGATCAACGCCGAGGGGGTGGCGAAGGGATACGGCGATCGACTGCTCTACGAAAATCTTACCTTCTCCCTCCCCCCCGGCGGGATCATCGGGATCATCGGACCCAACGGCGCCGGCAAGACGACGCTCTTCCGCATGATCACCGGCGGCGAGACGCCGGACGCGGGAACCTTCTCGATCGGCGAGACGGTGAAGCTCTCGTATGTGGACCAGAACCGCCCGCTCGATCCCGAGAAGTCCATATGGCAGGAAATCTCCGGCGGTGAGGATCTGATCACCATCGGCAACCGCGAGGTGAACTCGCGCGCGTACGTGGCGCGTTTCAACTTCAACGGCGGCGATCAGCAGAAGAAGGTGACCGAGCTCTCCGGCGGCGAGCGCAACCGCGTGCACCTTGCCAAGATGCTCCGCGAGGGGGGGAACGTGCTGCTGCTCGACGAGCCGACCAACGACCTGGACGTCGACACGCTGCGCGCGCTGGAAGAGGCGCTGGCCAACTTCGCCGGATGCGCCGTGGTGATCTCGCACGATCGCTGGTTCCTCGATCGCGTCGCCACGCACATTCTCGCCTTCGAGGGGGAGAGCAACGTGGTCTGGTTCGACGGCAACTACTCGCAGTACGAGGAGGACCGCAGGAAACGGCTCGGCATCGAGGCGGACCGTCCGCATCGGATCAAGTACAAGCGGCTGGTGCGCGAATAAAGGAATGAGGGAATGGGAAATTCCGAATGCGAAATGCGGAACCGACGCTGCCGTCCGGTAGCCCGGTTCCACATTTTCAATTCCTATCCTAATGGTCTTGTTGCACAATTGCGTGCCAAGTGCGCCGGATCCTGCCAAATGGTTGAAGTGGTGGTTACGTCCCTCCCCTTTTCTAAAGGGGAGGTCAGGAGGGGTTCGGCCGGACGCGGATGTCGGTAGCGCATTGCTTTCATGGGAACTCCCTCCCCCCCGATGTACTCATCGGGGCCGGCCCCCTCTTTGGAAAAGAGGGGGAGAAGAATATCTCAGGCTCTGATTTCGGGGCTGTTTCGGAAGGGACGGCCATTGACGAAGGATGCATTATGCAACAACGCCATTCCTAATTCTCAATTCCTACTTCCTATTTCCCCGATCCTTCCCATGACTCGACCTCCCGCAACCCGCGCGCATCGAGGCGCGGCATCGCTGCACGGCGTTGCCGCCGCGGTCGCGTGCGCGGTGCTTGGGATGCTGACGGCCTCGTGTGCCGGGAACTGGCAGACGCCCCCCGCGGGGGGGCCGCCGGACTCGACCGCGCCGACCGTCGAGACGACGTCCCCGGCCAACGGGACGGTGAATTTTCGCGACCAGACCATCAGCTTCACCTTCAGCGAATACGTGGACGAAGCGAAGGCCCCGGCCGCGGTGGTGATAACGCCGATCCCCGTCACGCCTCCGCAGTTCGACTTCAGCGGGCGCACGCTGGAGATCACGTTCGCCGAGCCGCTCGTCCCGAACCGAACGTACGCGGTGACCGTCGGTTCGGCGGTGAACGATCTGAGCGGCAACAGACTGGGCCGCCCCGTCACGCTCCGCTTCGCCACCGGCGACCACATCGACAGCGGACAGATCGCCGGAAAGGTGCTCGGGAAGGCGAAGGGAACGGCCTTCATCTTCGGCTACATGCTCCCGGCGGAGGGAACGAGCGCGGCATTCCGTCCCGATTCGATCCACCCGGATTTCATCGCGCCGATCGGCGACGACGGCACGTACACGCTCGAAGGGCTCCCGGTTGGGCGGTTCCGCCTGCTCGCGATCGTGGATGAGTACGGCGATCGGCTCTACTCTCCCGGTCAGGATGCGTACGGGCTCGCGCCGCACGATGTAACCGTGACCTCGCAGTCGGAGCCGGTGACCGGCGTCGCGTTCCGCATCCGCTCCGCCCCGGACGACCTCGCCCCCCCCTCGCTCTACGCCGCACGTTCGCTCGACGCGGCGCTGACCGAGCTGAGGATGAGCGAACCGCTCGACAGCGCCGGCATCCGCCCCGAGGGAGTCCGCATCACCGCGGGGGGAACCGACGTCCGGGCCACGCGAACCTGGCGCGGACGCGGCTCGCCGTTGATCGTCATAGCCGAACACCCGGCGCTTCCGGCCGGCGCCGAGGCAACCGTGAACATCACCGGCGCGCGCGACACCGCCGGCAACGCCATGCCGGACAGCACGGCCCGCGCAACGTTCACCGTTCTCGCCGCCCCCGACACCGCCGTCCCCGAGCTGCTCCGGTTCTCCGTGGACTCGCTGCGAGCCTACGCGTTCGGCGACTCGATCCTCGTTGCGTTCGACAGGCCGGTGCGCGCCTCGGCGATGGAGGACGCGATGGTGATCCGCGACAGCGCGCGGGCACGGGCGCGCATGCGGCTGGAGCAGCGCTCCCCGACCGAGTTTATCGCGCGCCCGCTGGATACGCTCCAGGGCCTGCAGCGCGCGACGATGGAGATCAACCTCGGCCGCTTCACCGGCTTCGGCGGCGGGCACCGTGATTCGGTGGCGCGGATTCCGCTGGCGATCGAACTTCCGCGCCAGAGCGGCGTGCTGCAGGGGACGCTGGCGGACTCGGCCGCCCCCGGCGCGCGCCACATCCTCACCGTTCGCTCCGTGGAGCGCGGCGCCATGTACCGAAAAGTCATGACGACCGGCGCGTGGGAATTCCCGGCGCTCCCGGAGGGGGAATACGAAGTGAACGCCTTCCGCGATGAGAACGGCGATGGGCTCTACGGCTACGGAAGCGTCATCCCCTACACACCCTCCGAACCCTGGGGCGCGTGGACCGGGACGATTCGCGTGCGCCCGCGCTGGACGACGAATGGGGTGGCCCTGGTGATTCGGTGATGAAAGGATGAAGGGTGAATTATGAAGGATGAATGCGGAACCGATCGGTGATACTCGAACGAGTGGCGGGCGGTGAGCTTTGTATATCCGTTGAGTATACTGCTGCAGGATCTTCGCCCGATAGGGACGACGTTGAACGCGGCATCCCCAACGAACGTCATACAGTTCACGATTTCAACCGCACACCGGTGATATACCATCGCGCACGCTCCCACTTCACCAGTTGCTGGCAGCCGGCCCGATATCCGGCGGGATAGGCGGAGACGGCCGCGTCGCCGGCGCGGCTCAGCGCAACCTCCTCCACGATCCTCCCGTCCGGTGCGACACGCCGCACCACAACCACCTCGCGCTTCCCCATCGTCTGCACGGCCACCACGTCGACGAACGTCCCATCGCTTGCCACGCCGAGCACCGAGCGATCGGCAGCAACGTCCGCCCGTTCCTCGACGATCTCGTTCGGCATGGACTGCTCGATCCGCGAGCCGTGCGCCGTCTCCCGGTCCGACTCCGCCGACACCGCACCGTTCCAGAGCACGATCACCGAATCCGACCCGTCCAGGTATCGGCACAGCAGCTCGTTCGTCGCGTCGAAGAAGGTGTAATCGCCGGTCGCACGGACGCATGGAATCACCGACAGATCAGGACGGATCGGATCTCCGAGCGAGCGCTCCAGCCGCGCGATGGAGAGCATCAGGCGAATAGTGGACCCCGACGGCACGATGCGCCCGAGCACATATCCCGAATCGTGCACCATCTGCGGCATGGGGTTGCCGTTTCCCCCGTACCATTCATATCCCGCGACAACATTGCCTGTGGGGTCGAAGGCGAACGGAGGCATGACCGAACCGACGGACTCGACGTACGGCACCACGGTCGACACCCGACCGCCGACAATGGTGGCCAGTCCGTAATTCTTTCTGAAGCGATACACCTTGTCCCCATCGGCGCGCGTGACGGGATCGTACCCCGTATGAAACATGCCGATGAGCAGGGAGGTGCCGCCGCCGACGCGCACGGCGGCATACGGCAGGTTGATCTGCGTGATATTCCCGAACATCGATTTCCAGACGAGCGGATTATCCGCCGGCCGCTGGAAGCACAACGCCACGCTGTCCTCGAGGATGAATCGCGAACGGACCCTGCCGTCGCGCACATCGACGCCGTACAACGCACCGGCGCGAGGATCGACGAACGTCAGAATATCCCCGTTGAGAGACGGCGAATATGCATCGAGCACAACGTCATCCTTGGACTCCACCAGCTTCACCCCCCACTCCGGCCGTACCTCCCTCGGCGCACCGCCC
>CAZJYH010000253.1:0-7078 GCA_964549365.1 uncultured Alphaproteobacteria bacterium | reverse complement strand
ATGCGGCCGCCCGGAAGCGTAAGCGCAATTGTCAGTGCAGATCGAGGCCGTTGCCGTTGTCGACGGCAAGCTGCTCGGTTGCAAGATAGCGGGCGATCACCTTCACCATCAGGTTGTTCAGGTCTTCGACGTCGTAACGGCCGATGCTCGGCTTGACGTGCGACTCGCCGATGCCGCTATCGTCGGTGAGGAAAAGATACGTGCCGCCGGTGTAGATAGCGAGAGGGCGCAGAAGAAATTCCGTTTCCTTGTTGATGCCGCTCGCGGCCAGCGGAATGATCCTGATCCCCTTGGCGGCCGCCTTCGCGGCCAGCTTCCGCACCTTCTCCAGCCGGTCCGGCGTGTAGTGCGGGGGGGCATCGAGCACCAGGAACAGCAACCGCGCGCGAGCCTGTGGGCGCCATTCCAGCTTGTCGATCGCCGCCTCGAGCCCCTCCTCCATCGCTTCCTCGAAGTCGCCGCCGCCGCCGGCGTACTGGTTGCGAAGGTTCCCGATCATCTCGAACGTGCTCTCGCTGAACGGGAACGTGCGGACGACGTACTCGTCGCCGTGGTCGCGATAGACGTTGCAGCTGAGGCGAATCGAGAGATCGTCGGTGCTCGCCTCGCGAGCGCGCTCGATCACATCCTGCAGCTCGGATTTCAGATACTCCATCTCATCGCCCATCGATCCGGTGGCGTCGATCATGAACGCCATGTCGAACTCGTCGCGAGCCACGGACGCTCCCGGCATGCTGACCATCACCGGAGCGCCCTGTGTCGCGGCCGCCGCGTCGACGAACTCGCTCCCCCGGCGCACCTGTATGCGCCCTCCCTCTACCTTCCCGGCGATGCCGGCAAACAGTTCCGCGGTGCCGCTGTTGTCGGTACGCGCGTTCCAAAGAACGGTTCCCTGTGCGTTCACCAGTCGTACCTCGGCGTCGATTACCGGCTTCGTGCGGTCGAAGACCCGAACCACGACGCGGCTCGACGGATCGAAGCCCCAGCGCGTCAACATACCCTTCCAATCGTTGCTGGTGACGACGTCGCTCCAGTATGACCAATGGAGAAGATCGCTCCACTCGCCCGCGGTGAGCTGACCCGGGCGCTGTACCACCTTCGGCGGGGCCGTGCTCGTATCACCGATCGGCTCGGCGCGGTCGACGGGCTTCATCGTGCCGTCGACAACTTTGGCATCATCGGCACGGGCGGCGCCACGCTCCTCACCGCCGGCAGGGGCGCTCGTGCTCGGTGCGGGGGGCGGCGGCGGCGCGGTGGCCACAAGGCCCTCGCTGACCGACCCCGCGCCATCCATGTCCGCGAACTCCATCTTCGCGTAACTGCGCGTGGCAACGCTTTTTCCGGAAAGCATCTTCGACTTCTCGCGTCGTTCCGGCGCGGGATCGAGCGTGATGTTCAGCGTGGCCGCCGTTCCGCCTCCAATTTCGACGGTGTACCGGTGCTCCTTGTAGGCCGGTGCCGTGGCGATCACCGCATAACGTCCGGGCTTCAGGCGCCTTACCTTGTAGGAGCCGTCCGCGCGGGAGTAGCTCCCCAGTTTCGGCGATGTCTCCGCGATCTCGATCGCTGCCCCGTTGATTGCCGCGCCGTCTTTCGCGCTCACCGTTCCGGCCAGCGTACCGTAGCTCCTGGTGTCGGTGGTGGGCGCCGTTCGCGTGACCGCATGCGTCCCCGCGATCCGATCGTCGCTCGGCATGGCGATGTTCACGAGCATCGTGAACAAAAACGAAAGTGTGAACGTACCGATCATCATCGTACCTCTATCCCATGAAGTGGAACCTGTTCTGAAACCCGGGTCGATGGAGGGACGCGGAAGAAGGCGAATGTATCAACATCGCGCGGTGATTTGGCGCCGGCTGATCGCGAGTGAATGAAGGGAGGGGAGAAACGTCGGAAGGTGATTTCTCGAACCAATAGGTTTCGAGGCCCATGACCCGGCGGTCGAGGGAAACGACACCGCGGGAGAGCAATGCCCCTTTTACGGTCGGCGCCGCGACGCGGGGCAGGCCCTGCTCCATTTCCCGCCAACGTGTCGAGGCGAGCGAGGGCGATCCTGCATGCCTTGTCTTCCGCGGTCCACACTCCGGGTTGCATTTATTCGTCGAAACAAGTAATCTTGTGCCGTCGTTGAATCCGCATCGCGCACGAGACGGGTATAGTATGAACCGCAGAAATTTTCTCAACGTAGCAGGAGCAGGGATCATGTCGCTCGCATCATTACGCACGGTCACCGAGGGGCTCACCGATCAGGGGGGGCGGATGCCGTTGCTGTTCATCGGGCACGGCTCGCCGATGAATGGGATTCTCGACACGGAGTTCAGCCGCCGGTGGGCACAGATGGGGACGGAGCTTCCGACCCCGAAGGCCGTGCTGGTGGTGTCGGCCCACTGGCTCACGCGCGGAACGCACGTGACGGCGATGGAGCATCCGCGCACCATCCATGACTTCGGCGGCTTTCCGCAGGAGTTGTATGATGTACAGTATCCCGCTCCCGGCAGTCTCGAGACGGCGCTCGAGACCCAAAAAGCGATCACCACCGCGCCCGTCGGACTCGATCACGACTGGGGTCTGGATCACGGCACGTGGACGATCGTGCGGCACATGTACCCGAAGGCCGACATCCCGGTGCTGCAGTTGAGCATCGACATCCGCAAGCCGGCGCAGTATCACTATGACCTCGCGAAGGAGCTGGCGGCCTTGCGCAGCAAGGGCGTGCTGGTGGTCGGCAGCGGCAACATGGTGCACAACCTGCGCATGATCGCGTGGGATCATGCCGACGATCCCGAGTACGGATTCGATTGGGCGGTGGAGATGAACGAGGTGTTCAAGCATCGCATCGCCGACGGCGATCACGCATCGCTGATCCGATACGAGTCGCTGAACAACGCCGCGAAGCTCGCCGTCCCCACGCCGGACCATTACTACCCGCTGCTCTACGTGCTCGGTCTGCAGGCGAAGAACGAGAGCCCCACATTCTTCAACGACAGGGTCGTGGGCGGCTCGCTGACGATGACGTCGGTGAAGATCGCGTAAGGCTCGGGCCGCGCATACGGACATCCGACAGCAGTGCCGGGATATGACGCGAGGTCGATCGCATATCCGATCGACCTCGTTGTGTGACGCAAGAGTTCCTTTGCCGATCAGTTCGCATCCACCAGCCGCGAACCGCCGGACAGGTGCTGCGTGATGTGCGGATGCCCCTTGTACCGCACGGTGCTGCCGCCGGAAGCGTCGGCGTTCAGTTCGTTCGCCGCCCGCACGTCGACGGAGCTGCCGCCGGAGGCGTCAACCGCCGCCGTGCCGGTCGGCAGGTCGAACGCATGCACCTCGCTCCCTCCTGAGCATTCCTCGACGGTGAGATCGTCCGCCGTTCCGGTCACCGCGACCCTGCTGCTGCCGGAGCATGAGGCCACGGTGACGTTCCGTGCGGTTCCCGCGATGGTGATCGACGTGCCGCCGCTCGCCTCACATCGGATGGCGCCGGCCGTCAGGCGAAGGTTGATCGAGCTGCCGCCGCTCCCCTGCATGGCGAACGCCTCCGCGCTGAATGTGTCGATCGACGATACCCTGCTCCCTCCGGACGCCTCCACACTCGCAAGGCTCTTCATGTGAACGTACGCCTTGCGCGGCGAGAACGATCCGGAGAAGATGTTGTCCTCGATGTTGATGTGCAGCGTCCCTTCCGACACGTACGTTCTGATCTTCGACTGCCACCCTTCGGGGGCCTCGATCGTCACCGACTCGGCCGTATCTCTGATGACCACTACCTCGAAGCCGTGTGAGATGTCCAGATGCGTGAAGTCCTTCACGTTTCGTGGTGTCGTCGTCGTGTTGCCGGGTGTGATCCCGGAATCGTTGCACGCGGCAAGGCCAATCGTGCAGAGCGCCGCCAGGGCGCAGAACATCGCAATGGAACGTTTCATCGGTATCTATGGATCGTGTACTGCTTGATTCGACGATTGTGAGCCGCGCGGTACGGGCCCCGGCTGCAAAGGATGCATCGGGATTGTGTCGTTGCGTTGCCGACGGCCGATGTCCTCGCTGGGAATGCCGTGTTGGGAATCGATGTGCGGGAATCAATGGCGGGCGTGGCCTGTCGTTGGCGCCGGGCATCGTATCTTCGCGCTTTCTGTCCGCGGCGCGCACGGCCGCTTCGAACTGCGCCATGCAACGGGTCGTGAGGCCCGCGCCGCTTATCTCAGTACCAGCGTATGTCACGTACACTCATCACGGGTGGCGCCGGATTCCTCGGCTCGCACCTGTGCGACCGGATGATCGCCGAAGGCCACGAGGTTATCTGCATGGACAACCTCATTACCGGCTCGGCCGACAACATCGCTCACCTGTTCGGCAACCCCCGCTTTCAGTTCGTGCATCACGACATCACGAACTACATCTACGTGGAGGGGGCGCTGGATTACATCCTCCACTTCGCAAGCCCGGCCTCGCCGATCGACTATCTGAAGCTGCCCATTCAGACGTTGAAGGTCGGCTCGCTCGGTACCCACAAGGCGCTGGGGCTGGCGAAGGCGAAGAACGCACGGCTGCTGATCGCCTCCACCAGCGAGGTGTACGGCGATCCCCTCATCCATCCACAGCACGAGGAGTATTGGGGGAACGTGAACCCGATCGGTCTGCGCGGCGTGTACGACGAGGCCAAGCGCTTCGCCGAGGCGCTCACGATGGCCTACCATCGCTACCACAACGTCGACACGCGCATCGTCCGCATCTTCAACACGTACGGACCGCGCATGCGAATCGACGACGGCCGCGCCATCCCGACGTTCCTCTCGCAGGCGCTTTCCGGCGAGCCGATCACCGTCTTCGGCACCGGCAAGCAGACCCGTTCGGTCTGCTACGTCTCGGATCTCGTCGATGGTATCTACCGTCTCCTGATGTCGAACGTCACCACGCCGGTGAACGTCGGCAACCCGGATGAGCTGACAATGCTGGAGCTGGCCGAGGAGATTCGTGCGCTTGCCGGTGCGACCGCCGAGATCGTCTTCAAGCCGCTGCCGCAGGACGACCCGCAGGTGCGCCAGCCGGATATCACCCGCGCGCGGCAGCTGCTGCACTGGGAACCCAAAGTGGGACGCGCGGAGGGACTGAGGCTGACGTACGAGTACTTCCTCACGCGTGTAGCGGAGTTGAGAAAGAGGGAGAGTTGATGCGCCCTCAACGGGGAACACTGTCAACGTGGAGGAGCGCTCGATGCTTCAAGCCATTTCGATAGCTGGTGCTCTGTTGATCCTCCTGCCGTTCGCCGCCGCCCAGTTCGATCGCCTGGGCGTGCGCACCGTGGCCTACCAGGCGCTGAATCTCGTCGGCTCCGCGATGCTCGCGGCCGTGGCGGTCGTCGACGGCCAATACGGGTTCATTCTTCTCGAAGGCACGTGGGCGATCGTCAGTTTGGCGGGCCTGGTGCGGGTTCTGCGTGAGGATCGCACAGGGGGCTGAGTTCGATCGCGCGCCGCAGGGGCACCGGTAGCGGAGTCAACACTGCGACAGCCGCCGCGTTTCGCTCCGAGCGAAGGGCTCTGGTCGGTCGAACCGATCGCCCGGAGCAGGCGCGAAAGATGGCCCGTCGAGATCCTCGCAACGCTGCTAGGAGAGTCCCATACATTCCGGCGGTGCATCCGGGTCGTTCACACCGGACACACCCGCACCGACCTTCATGATCAACACATCGCCGGGCAACGCTTCGGACTTTGTCGTGCCCGCCAAAACGAGCCCACCGTCCGACGAACGGGCGATACCAAACAGCCGGCGTTCCGGATCGTTACGGCGATAGGTTGTATCCCACAGCCGCCGGCCGTCGGCATCGAGACGCAACAGATACGGGTAACGCTCGCCGACCATGGCCAACACCGCACGTCCGCCGTCGCCCATGCGCACCATGGCAGCGAGCTTGTAGCGACCGAACGGCGACGCGCCCGCGTAGATGTGCTCCCACTGCACCATTCCCGCCGTGTCGACCTTCATCACCACCATGGCTGCGGTCGTGGCGGTGTCGAGCGCATACCCGCCGAGAAGATACCCGCCGTCGTCGGCCGCGAGCAGGGCAAAGGCGCCGTTGTGGAGGGTGGTGGAATTGCTGTGCATGAACACCGGATCTCCGTCCGCATCGATGCCCGCCACATACATGTCGCTGCCGGCGCGACCCGGGCGCGATTCGGCGCCGGCGAATATGAAGCCTCCGTCGCTCCCCTGCATCACATCGTTCAGCGTCAGAATCGCCGTGCCGCCGAGCACATGCTTCCACGCAAGGACGCCGTCACGGTCGAACTTGTAGAAGACCAGACCGTAGCTATCGGCGCCGTCGATCGGATCGTAGTATCCCGCCACCAGGAATCCGCCGTCGCTCGTGGTGATCGCCTTTCGCACGTTGACGCCGCGCTCCGGGATTGTGGTGCGCCGGAGAAGCTCTCCCTCCGCGTCGACGGCGGCGACATACGCGTTGTCGTCTCGTGTGCCCGCAACCACGTACCCACCGTCCTTCCACGGGATCACCGAGATCAGCCAGACCGACGTGTCGAGATCGCGCGCCCATTCGGGCTCGCCGTTGCGATTGAACTTCACCAGGTAACCGTCCGATATGATCGATGCCGGAGCGGTTCCCCTCCCTGCCGTATAGCCCGCGGTGATGTAGCCGCCGTCATTTGTCTGGAGCACCGCGATCGCGCCGTCTCCCCCCGCGGTTCCGTATCGGCGCTCCCATTGTATGCTCTGTGCCGACATTGACCCAACGGCAAGCAGGGGAATTGCACAGAGGGCGAAGCCATGAAGTAGTCGTAGTGTGTTCATCGTGATGCTGGTCATAATGTGGATTGGACATGAGCATACCGCCCCCGGGACGGATGTCCGGGCGGAACGGCATGCATCGATTGAGCGTTGAAGTTGCGGTTGTTTGGGGGGAGCCTGCGGCCGCACGCCACACAGACAGGCGTGCGGCCGGAAACGTGGCAGCGTGTCGGGGCGAGGAGTCGGCGAGCGTCGCGGCGGTTGCCGACGCCGCGACGCCTGCGTGGTTACTTCACGGCGCTGATGTCGAAATCGCAGTAGAACAGATTGGTCTCGC
>CAZJYH010000252.1:0-7107 GCA_964549365.1 uncultured Alphaproteobacteria bacterium | reverse complement strand
ACAAGCGATTGGCGGCGGCCTGATCGAACATCTCTCCGTCGGGGGAGAGGAAGATCACCTCATCGTACTCGCGTTCCGCCTTCAGGCGCTCGATGCAGGCGAAGATCGGCTCGGCTCGCAGGATCATCCCGGCGCCGCCGCCGTAGGGCGTGTCGTCCACCTGCTTGTAGCGGCCGAGGCCGTCGTCGTGCAGATTGTGGACGTGAATCTCCACCAGGTTCGCCTCGCGCGCCCGCTTGAGGATCGACGCGTTCAGCACGCTCTCGAACGTGGCCGGGACCACGCTGATGATGTCGATCCTCAGGAGCGGTTCTCGTCGAACGGGTTCGTGCCGAGCCGCTTCCCCCTCGATCGCTTCCCCGCCGGCCGCTTCAAGCCCAGCCGGCTCGTCTTCGGCCGGTTCGTCCCGGCCGGGATCATGGTTCGCGATCATCGATGTCCTCCCCGCCCTCGATCAACCCCTCGATCGGCCGCACGACGGCGACGCGTTCGTCGGGGATGAGGCGCAGAACAAACTGATCGATGGCCGGCAGCAGCCACTCGCCCCCGTCGGCCTCGATCTGCCAGATGAAGTGGGCGGGGGTGCGGAAGATCAACGCGATCGTGCCGAGCGCCTTCCCCTCCTCATCGCGCACCTCGTACCCGACGAGGCCGGGGTTCGCCAGGGCGTCCGCGTAGCTTATCGTGTCGCCCGGCACGTAGAGCGCGCGATCGAGCAGGGCTTCGGCCCGCGTGCGATCGGCCACGGTCGCGAAGTAACAGATCAGCTCGTTGGGGCGCTCGTCGGCGCGGATGAGCTGCACCGGCTCCAGGAACTGCGCCGAATAGCCGATCCACGCATCACACGGCAGAGCGATCCGCGGCACGGCATCCCCGTCGATCACGCATCCGATACCGCCGTCCAGGCCGAATGTGCGGCTCAGAACCCCGATTCGTATGCGTGACTCTTCCGGCATGCCGTGCGCTGATTCACTATGCAATGGCTTGATCAGCCCGCGGCCTCTTCGGACGCCGGAGCGTCACCACCCTCGGTCGCCGAGGCGGGGGCGGCATCGGCAGTCGCCTCGGCTGCCGGGGCTTCGGCCTCGACGGCAGGAGCAGCAGCGGCATCGGCGGCGGCCTGTGCCTCTGCGGCGGCTGCGTCGGCGGCAGCCTGAGCGTCGGCGATCGCCTGCGCCTCGGCCGCGCGTGCGGCATCTTCCTTGGCCTGAACGGCCTGCTCTTCCTCGCGGCGACGAGTCTCGGCGGCGGCCTGAATGGCGGCCAGGTCGCGCGACTCACGATTCTGACGCTTGGCCAGGTGGTTCTCCACCTGCTGCGCGATCTCGGCGCTGTCCTTCCCCTTGCGGCCGAGGTGCTGCTCGAGGAGCACGCCCTCACGGCTGAGGATGGAGCGGACGGTATCGGTCGGCTGCGCGCCGGTGGCGAGCCAGTACATCACGCGGTCGCGCTTCAGGGTGACCTGGTTGGCGACGACGATCGGGTTGTACTGCCCGACCTTCTCGATGAAACGGCCGTCGCGCGGGCTGCGGCTGTCGGCGGCGACGATGTCGTACACGGGGCGCTTCTTGCGGCCCATTCTTCTCAAGCGGAGCTTTACCATGTTCTGTGTGTTTCCTTGTTGATCGTATGCTACAGGTTGATTTTGTCCGTGTAGATCACCGGTTCGCGAAAGCTGCGTCGCACGAGGGATCGGCGCGTATGCGCCGAATGGCCCTGCCGTGTTCCGAAACTTCCGGCCGTCCCCGCGCTCACTAGCGCCTACGCCCGAAGGAGGGGAGCCCGACACCGCGCATCATGCTCTTCATCTTCCCACCACCCATCAACATCCTCATCTGCTTGCGCATCTCTTCGAACTGCTTCAACAGTCGGTTGACATCTTCCAGTTTGGTACCCGATCCGGCGGCCACGCGGCGCCGGCGGCTGCCGTTGATCAGCTCCGGGTTGCGGCGCTCTTCCTTGGTCATCGATGTGATGATCGCCTCCAGACGGGTGAAGGCGCGGTCATCGACCTCGACGCCCTTGAGCGCGCGGTCCATTCCCGGGAGCATGCCGATGAGATCCTTGATGGAGCCCATCTTCTTGATCTGCTGGATCTGCTCGTAGAAGTCGTCCAGCGTGAACTGATTCTGGCGGAGCTTCTGCTCCAGCTTCTTCGCCTGCTCCTCGTCGAACTGCTCCTGCGCCTTCTCCACGAGCGACACGACGTCGCCCATGCCGAGGATGCGCGAGGCCATGCGGTCCGGATAAAACGGCTCCAGGGCGTCGAGCTTCTCGCCGATACCGACGAACTTGATCGGCTTGTTGACGATGGAGCGGATGGAGAGGGCGGCGCCGCCGCGGGTGTCGCCGTCGAGCTTTGTGAGGATGACGCCGTCGAAGTCGAGGCGGTCGTGGAAGGCTTTGGCAGTGGTGACGGCGTCCTGGCCGATCATCGCGTCGACGACGAAGAGGATCTCATTCGGCTTGGTGCGGTCCTTGATCCGCTCCACCTCCTGCATCATGTCTTCGTCGATCGTCAGGCGGCCCGCGGTGTCGATGATGATCACGTTGCGGCCGAGGCGGCGTGCTTCGAGGATGGACTTCTCGGCGATCGTCACAGGGTTCTCGCCGGGGAGCGAGAAGACGGGGACGTCGAGTTGCCCACCGAGCATCTGCAGCTGATCGACGGCGGCCGGGCGGTAGGTATCCGCCGCCACCAGCATCGGTTGCCGTCCCTTGCTCTTGAAAAATGCGGCCAGCTTGGCGGAGTGGGTGGTCTTACCGGAGCCTTGCAGACCGCACATCATGATGATGGTCGGTCCGGCGGGAGCCATCGCGATCTCCTCGCGGTCGCCCCCCATCAGCTTCACCAGCTCGTCGTAGATGATCTTGACGATCATCTGTCCCGGCGTCACCGAGCCCACCACGTTGCGCCCCAGCGCCTGCTGCTTCACGTCGTCCACGAACTTCTTCGTCACCTGGAAGTTCACGTCGGCGTCGAGCAGGGCACGGCGAACCTCGCGCAGCGCCTCGGAGATGTTCTCCTCGGTCAGCCGCGCCTCGCCGCTTATGCGGCGTATGGCTTCGTCGAGTTTTGCGCTGAGATTCTCAAACATTGCAGGTATCTCCTATTCTCACATGAATCGGTTCCTCCGATCCGCGCGGATAGAGCAAAGGACCACAAAGATACGCGCGCCGACCGGTTCTGCAAAAGAGGAGAATTGCGGGCGGAAATGGACTGATACAACCGGGGGAAGGCAGAAGGCGGAAGGCAGAAGGCGGAAGGCGGAAGGCAGAAGGCAGAAGGCGGAAGGCAGAAGGCAGAAGGTGGAAGGCGGAAGGCGGAAGGCAGAAGGCGGAAGGCAGAAGGCAGAAGGCGGAAGACGGAAGGCGGAAGGGAAGAGGAACGAGAAGGAGTGGACGCGGGTCGTGCCCAGCTCCGGGGGGGCGAACGGCCCTTGTGAGGCTCGCGCCTCGCGCGGTGTGTATACCCGGGTGTACAGGGGAGAGAAAGTATGAAGGATGAAGTATGAATTATGAATGTGGAAGCATGTGTCCCGTCCTGGAATACGTTTCGGTGTTTCGGGAATGGGGGAAGGGTGCGCGCGAAGAGTGCGCGTCTGCGTAGTTTCCGGCGGCGCTCGCTTTACCGAGCGAATGCGCCGTGCCCCACGGGATGTCAACGAGATCGAGATGAGCACACGACAGATCGTCATCATCGGCAACGGCGTGGCCGGCGTCACGGCCGCGCGGCATATCAGGAAGTTGAGCAACGATCGGATCACGATCGTCTCCGCGGAATCGGATCATCACTACTCGCGAACGGCCCTGATGTATATCTACATGGGGCACATGACCTACGAGAACACGAAGCCGTACGAGGACTGGTTCTGGAGCCGGAATCGGATCGAGCTGGTGCGCGGGTTCGTGGAGCGGATCGACACGGGGGCGCGGCACCTGCATCTGGCCGACGGCGGCTACCTCCGCTACGATGTGCTGATCGTTGCGACGGGATCGCGCACGAACAAGTTCGGCTGGCCGGGGCAGGATCTCGCGGGGGTGCAGGGGCTGTACGGTCTTGCGGACCTTGAGATGATGGAGCGGCACACGAAGGGGATCGTGCGCGGCGTGGTGGTAGGCGGCGGGCTGATCGGGATCGAGGTGGCCGAGATGCTGCTGGCGCGGCGCATCCCTGTCACGTTCCTCGTGCGCGAGAAGAATTACTGGGACAATGTGCTGCCGCGCGAGGAGGCGACGCTGGTGGGGCGGCATATCCGCGAGCACGGGGTTGACCTGCGGCTCGACACGCAGCTGCGGGAGATCCGCGCCGACGAGAACGGCCGCGCCCGCTCGGTGGTGACGGACAAGGGGGAGGAGATCGCCTGCGGCTTCGTTGCGCTCACGGCCGGGGTGTCGCCCAACATCGATGTGGTGAAGGATTCCGATATCGAGACGGGGCGCGGCGTGCTGGTGAACGAGTTCTTCGAGACGAACATGCCGAACGTCTACGCGATCGGCGACTGCGCGGAGTTCCGCGATCCGAAGCCGGACCACCCGCGTGTGGAGCAGTTGTGGTACACCGGCAAGATGCACGGCGAAACGCTCGCCCGCACGATCTGCGGCGCCCGCACGGCGTACGAGCGCGGCGTCTGGTTCAACTCCGCGAAGTTCTTCGACATCGAGTATCAGACCTACGGCTTCGTGTGGCCGGCGCAGCGCGCCGATGAGGCCGCGCTCTACTGGGAGCATCCGGACGGACGCCGCGCGGTGCGCCTCGTCTACGGCGCGGCGGATCTTGTGCTGCGCGGGGTGAATCTGTTCGGGCTGCGCGGCCGGCATCGTGTGTTCGAGCGGTGGATCACCGAGCGCCGGAGCGTGGAGTATGTGCTGGAGCATCTCGGCGAGGCGAACTTCGATCCGGAGTTCGCGCCGCGCTTCGAGCGCGACGTGGTGGAGCTGTACAACGCGCGCAGCGGCCGCGCGCCGGTGCCGTTCAAGCGCCGGCGTGGGGTGGTGGCGTAGGCTCGGCGCATTGTACTACGAGCCCGGCGAGATCGCCACGTCGTCGCTTCGCTCCTCCTCGCGAAGACAGGGGTTGTTTCTTGCCACGGAACTCCCTGACCGAATCGGAGTCGGTCTTCTGCGAAGGAACATGAAAGAACCTTGGTCGTTGCGAGCGACCGCACGGGGCGTGGCAACCTCTCCGCATTGTACTACGAGCCCGGCGAGATGGCCACGTCGTCGCTTCGCTCCTCCTCGCGAAGACAGGGGTTGTTTCTTGCCACGGAACTCCCTGACCGAATCGGGGTCGGTTTTCTGCGAAGGAACATCGAAAGAACCTGGGTCGTTGCGAGCGACCGCAGGGGCGTGGCAACCTCTCCGCATTGCACTGCGAACCCGGCGAGATGGCCACGTCGTCGCGAAAGAAGGGGGTGGCTCCGATGAGTACATTGGTGGGGCAGGGAGTTGACGAGGTGGCAGTGCCGGAGCGTGAGAGCCGGACGGCGAACCCCTCCTGACCTCCCCTTTGGCAAAGGGGAGGAACGCACAACGGGAAATCCAGCAGCAGAGACGCTGTCGGCCGAAGTGAAGAGAATGTTTCAACAGCCCGCGGCAACACGGCGCGGCAGCGTGCATCCCATTCAACGATCAACGATCGACAATTCAAAGGCGGACGAGCGATGTCCAACTACGACGCAAGCATACAGTTGACCTCGAACCCTGCGGGCCATGTGGGCGCGTTGCAGCGGGCTGCCTTGATGGCGATCGGCGTGGGGGTGGTAATGCTGATGGCCGCCGCGTTCGGCGCGGGTGCCTCCGCCCCGGTGCCGATGCTGCTCGCGAGCGTGGGGCTGATCGTGGCCGGGGCGCTGGCCTACATCGTGCGGCAGTACGGCTCGGCCCCGGCGGGGGTGCAGAACAACGGCATCATGTTCAGCGGTGCCACCGCGCGCGGGGCCGTGGGGTGGACGCTCGGCGTGGTGATCACGGGCTTCTACGTGCTGGTGTACTGGTTCCCGGAGACGCTGCGTTATCTGATCATGCTCTTCGAGCCGCTCAGCATGGCGCTCCGGGGGAAGTCGCAGATATGGGTCGAGAACGGCGTGACGCACTACGAGCCGTGGTTCCTGTACGGGAGCTTCTACACGCTGGCGGTGCTGGTGATGGGGGGGCGCGCGATCATCAAGTACCGGCACAACCGCTATCAGATCGTGCGCACGATCTCGGTGATGAGCGCGCAGTTGTTCCTCGCGTTTCTGATCCCGGCGGTGCTGGTGATGTTCAAGCAGCCGGAGTTCTACTTCAGCTACTTCTGGCCGCTGAAGCCGTATTACTTCTTCCCGAACGGGATGCACGACATCGCCTCCACGGGGGGGCTCGGCGTCTTCATGATCCGCTGGGCCACGGCCATGGCGTTTATCGGCGTGCCGGTGCTGACGTATTTCTTCGGCAAGCGGTGGTACTGCTCGTGGGTGTGCGGCTGCGGCGGCCTGGCGGAAACGGCGGGCGACCCGTACCGCCAGCTTTCGGACAAGTCGATGACGGCCTGGAAGATCGAGCGTTGGATGATCCACTCGGTGCTGGCGTTCGTGACGGTCACGACGGCGCTGCTCTGGATCAACTCGGCCTCGGAGGGGGCGGTGCTCGGCGATTTGTCGAAGACGTTCTCGGATGTCTACGGCTTCGCGATCGGCAACGTCTTCTCCGGCGTGATCGGCGTGGGCTTCTACTCGATCATGGGGGCGCGCGTCTGGTGCCGGTTCGGCTGCCCGCAGGCGGCGATCCTCGGCCTTGTGCAGAAGTACTTCTCACGCTTCCGCATCACGACCAACGGCGGGCAGTGCATCTCGTGCGGCAACTGCTCCACCTACTGCGAGATGGGGATCGACGTGCGCGCCTACGCGCAGCGCGGCGAGAACATCGTGCGCGCCTCGTGCGTCGGCTGCGGCATCTGCGCCAACGTCTGCCCGCGCGGCGTGCTGAGCCTGGAGAACGGGCCGCACACGGGGCGCACGAACGGCGGGACGTTCGTGAGCGCCAACCTGGTGCGGATGCCGGGGGAGAGAGAATTAGAAATTAAGAATTAGGAATGGCGTTGTTGCACAATGCATACTTCGCCAGTGG
>CAZJYH010000251.1:0-7125 GCA_964549365.1 uncultured Alphaproteobacteria bacterium | reverse complement strand
AGGGCTCGAAGGAGATCTTCATCGCGGTGATCTCCACCACCGTTGCGCTGATCGCGGTGTTCATGCCGGTGATCTTCCTGCAGGGGCTCACCGGCCGCCTGTTCCGGGAGTTCGGCATCGTGATCGCCTCGTCGGTGGCGATCTCGGCGTTCGTGGCCTTGACGCTGACGCCGATGCTTTCCACGCGTCTGATCCGGCATGGCTCGCACGGCAGGTTCTACAACGCTACGGAGCGGTTCTTCACGGCGATGGCCGAGGGATATCGCGGCTCGCTGACGGGCTTCATGCGGCATCGCCGGCTGGCCGTTGTGATCATGGGGATTGCCGGCGCGATGATCTACTTCATCGGCGGGGCGCTGCAATCGGAGCTCGCGCCGCTGGAGGACCGCAGCCGCCTGCGCATGAACGTGACGGCGCAGGAGGGGGCCACGTTCGCCTACATGAACGCCTACATGGATCAGCTGGGAGCGTTCGTGCGCGACTCGGTGCCGGAGAACACCGGGGTGCTGACGATCGTTGCGCCCGGTTCCGGCACCGTCAACTCCGGCGTGGTGATCCTTCCGCTCAGCCCCCCCGAGGAGCGCAAGCGCACGCAGGCGCAGATCGCCGAGGCGCTCACCCGGCAGGCCGGGGCGCTCAGCGGCGCGCGGGCGATCGCCACGCAGGAGCCGACCGTCGGCGACCGCCGCGCCGGCCTTCCGGTGCAGTACGTGCTGCGTGCTCCGGACATCGACAAGCTGGCGAAGGTGTTGCCGACGTTTCTGGAGCAGGCGTCGAAGGATCCGGCCTTCGGCGCGGTGGACGTGAATCTGAAGTTCAACCGGCCGGAACTCGAGGTACGGATCGATCGCGAACGCGCGCGCAGCCTCGGCGTCTCGGTGATCGACATCGCGCAGACCGTGCAGTTCGCGCTCAGCGATCAACGCGTGGGCTACTTCATCATGGAGGGGAAGCAGTATCAGGTGCTCGGCTCGTTCGAGAAGAGCCGACGCTCATCGCCGCGCGATCTGCTCTCGGTGAACGTTCGCTCGGCGACGGGGGATCTGGTGCCGCTGGAGAATCTGGTGAAGGTGACCGAGCGGAGCTCACCTCCGCAGCTGTTCCGGTACAACCGATCGGTGTCGGCGACGGTGTCGGCGGGGCTGGCGCCGGGGCGCACCATCGGCGACGGCATCGCCGCGATGGACGCGATCGCCGCGCGCGTGCTCGACCCCTCCATCTCGACGGCGCTCTCCGGCTCGTCGCGCGATTACGCCGAAAGCTCCTCCAGCATCCTCTTCGCATTCCTCTTCGCGCTGGTGCTGATCTACCTGGTGCTCGCCGGGCAGTTCGAGAGTTTCCGCGATCCGTTCATCATCCTGCTGACCGTTCCGCTCGCGCTCGCCGGCGCGATCCTCTCGCTCTGGTACTTCAATCAGACGCTGAATATCTTCAGCCAGATCGGCATCATCATGCTGATCGGGCTGGTCACGAAGAACGGCATCCTCATCGTGGAGTTCGCGAACCAGCGCAAGGAGCAGGGCGCAACCGTGGGTGAGGCGATCATCGACGCGGCGGTCTCGCGGTTCCGTCCGATCATGATGACCAGCCTGGCAACGGTCCTCGGCACGCTGCCGATCGCGCTGGCGCTCGGCTCCGGGTCCGGCAGTCGCGTCTCGATGGGAATCGCCGTGGTGGGCGGCCTGCTCTTCTCCGGCGGACTGACGCTCTACGTGATCCCGGCGATCTACTCGTATCTCTCGCGTGCCGCCACTCCGCCGAAGGAGCACGCCGTCGAGTCCGAAAGCGGTACCAAGCATGGAGACGGCGTTGTGCCCGCCGCGCCCGCCGTTTCATTGACCTCCGGAGGGGGAGATGCACAAGATGCGTAGAAGAACGTTCCTCATCGGCCTGACGGCTCTGTCGTGTGCAACCGCCGCCGCGCGCGCGCAGGGAATGTTGACGCCCGAGGAGGCGGTGCGGCAGGCGCTGGAGGCGAACCGCTCGGTGTTGATCGCGCGGAACGATGCCCACGTTCGCGAGAACAACGCCACCGCCGGCAACGCGGGGATGCTGCCGCGCGTCGACCTCACCGCGGGCTACGGTGGCTCGGCCACCACCAGCAAGCAGCGGCTTTCGAGCGGCGAGACGATCGATCGTTCCGCACCCTCGGCCACGAACGGCAATGCGGGCATCGCCGCAACGTGGACGCTGTTCGACGGCTTCGGCATGTTCAACCGATCCGATCGCCTGGCGTTGGACCGCGACCGCGGCACCGTCCGCGTGGAGGAGGCCGTGCTGGATGTGCGCGCCCGCACGCTCGCCGCCTACTACGGCGTGGTTGCCGAACAGCGTGCGCTGGCCGTGATCGACACCGGCATCCGGATCTCGGAGGAGCGGCTTCGCATCGCCGAGGCGCGTCGCGACGCGGGGCAGACGTCGAAGTCGGAGGCGCTGCAGGCGCGCGCCGATCTGAACGGCGACCGCTCGGCGCGTCTGCGTCAGCGCGCGCAGCTGGAGCGGGCGCGGGCCGCGTTGAACCTGCTGCGGTCGCGTCCCGCCGCCGAGGCGTTCGCCGTGGCCGACACGATCGTCATCCTCCCGCGGCTCGATTCAGCGGTGTTGCGGCAGGGGGCGATCGAATCCAACCCGGAGCTGCGACGGCTGCGCATCGAACGCGACATCGCCCGTGTCGATCGTCGCCTCGTCGACGCCGCGCGCTACCCGCGCGTGGCGTTGAACCTCGGCTATGCGCTGCAGCAGTCGGACAACCAGGCGGGGCTGGTGGCGAGCAATCGCAGCGCCGGCGCCACCTACGGCCTGGGGCTCACGATGAATCTGTTCGATGGATTCAACACGGACCGTGAGGCGCAGAACGCGACGATCGCGATCGAGACCAGCGAGCTGGAGTACGCCGACGCCGAGGCGCGCATCCTGACCGAGCTGCAGGTGAACTATCTCACCTACGGCAACAGCCTCGAACTGGTGATGCTCGAACGGGAGAACATTGCGATCGCGCGGGAGAATCTGGATCTGGCGTTGACACGATCGGCCGCCGGCGCCATCATCCCGCTCGAGATGCGCGAGGCACAGAACACCTATGTGGCCGCCGCGGGCCGACTGCTGCGCGCCGAGTACGAGGCGAAGCTGGCGGAGACCGTACTACTCGGACTTGCCGGGATGCTGCGTTGAGCATCGGCCGGCACCAACCAAATCAAGGAGGACGGTGATGGCATACAATGAAGCCCTGGCCGATCGGCTGCGCGTTGCGTTCGGTGCGCGCGACGACGTGCACGAGAAAAAGATGTTCGGCGGCATCGCGTTCATGCTGCGCGGCAACATGTGCTGCGGCGTGGTGAAGGACGAGATCATGGCCCGCGTGGGCCCCGATCAATATGCCGAGGCGCTGGCGCGGCCCGGAGCGCGCGAGATGGACTTCAACGGCAGGCCGATGAACGGTTACGTGTTCGTGGCGGAGGAAGGATGCGCGGGAGAGGCCGGGATGCGTTCGTGGGTGGAGATGTGCGAGCGTTTCGTGCTGACGCTGCCGCCGAAGTGAGGCCGTGCGGCCCTGATCGAATCTGAATCTCCCCCCGGGGCGCCCCTGCCCCAATGAGGCAGGGGCGTGCACCGGAGTGAGCATGCGCGCCGTCAGGCAGAATCGACGGTCAGTAGTCGCTCCGTTCCACGGAGAGCGACACCGCTCGAGGATTTCTGCTGATGCGCGCAACGGTGATGTCGAGGTTGTCGATCTTTCCGTCGCCGTTGAGATCGAAGTGCATCGCCATCTCGTTCCCGCTCCCCAACACCACCCAGCCGGCCAGATTGTCGTAGAAGGCGTCGAGCGACGAATAGGTGCGTCCGTAGCTTGGATCGTAATAGACGTGATCGATAAGGACGAGCACGTGATCGTGGAAGATGGAGATCGGATCGGGCTGGCCCTGCGCCGGGACACCGGGCTGCGTGTAGACGTCGGGCCCGATCAGCTCCAGCGACCCGCGTGGGCCGAACGCCGCCACGTAGGGGAATTCCGGATTGACGGTCCCCCCGGTCGGGTTCAGGAACAGACACTTGGGCATCAGCATGCCCACCAATGGTCCGCTCCCGACGGCCTGCGGCGAGTTCAGGCGCACGTAGCATCCCGGACGCCGTATCCCCTGCACGCGCAGCAGATCGATGAGCAGGTGCGCCCACGCGAAGCACATGCCGGACTTCGTCAGGAGCAGCCCGCCGGTTGTGATCTCCGATTCCGAAAGCTTGGTGCGATAATACGCCAGCGTGTCGCCGGACTTGGTCACGACGACGCGATCGGCAAGCTCGTTCCAGACGCCGGCTATCACGTCGGCATCGGAGGTGGCGCCGTTGGCCGCGCGGCACGAGATCCGAAAGAGCGACTCGAATTGTGCGTAGCCCGCCGACGGGTCGTCGCGCACAGGCTGGTTGAGCGTGAGATAGATGGTGCAGCTGGACTCGGCCGCCGTGCTCCACCGCATGCCGCCGTCGAAGGAGACCTTCCAGCTGACCACGAAGGGCTCGTAGCTGCAGACCATGCCGCGCTCGAACGGACGCAGAGAGGAATGGCGGGGATAGGAGAGCGTGGCGAATCCGCCGGCGACGCTCGGTGTGAGCGTTGTTGCCGGGAACTCGATGCCGTCGGGACCGTCGCCACGGACCATCACCGAGGAGGGGAACGTGTTGCAGGGGATCGTCAGCGTCACCGCTGCCGCCGGAATGCTGCCGCTGACGTAGGCCAGCGCCAGTGGGGGTTGGCCGCGATCCCATTGCGGAGCGATGGCCGCGACGGGTGCCGCGAGCGTGGGGTCGGACTTGAGAGCTATGAGTCCACTGCCTGAGAATTCGATCCGACTGACTGAGCCGGAATAGTCGGCGCTCCCGCCCCGTGCGACGGGAGCCGCAAGGAGCAGAGTGAGTGCCACGAACCATCGCAAGCGTGGACGCCGGAGTCTGCGCTCGGTATGCATATCGTTGCCGGGATGAAAGGCATGACCGCGCCTGAAGCGTCACACATCGAAGACATTGCGGAGGAGAACTCGAAGCATCGTTCGCAGGAGTCGAGCTTCGAGAACAGCGGGGGTCGGGTGTCGGGGGAAATCGACATCGGACACGTTCGACTCGGCCCGGAGGCCATCGAACGCGCGGACATCCACTGGGCAATGGGATGATGTGGACGCCGTGGAGTCGTAATCGATCCAGAAGGAAGGAACGTCCGGGGGGTACGTCGGACATCCACTGCGCATGGCCGTACAGACCCGGATGTTGCAGAAATGTCGCACAACACGGACGTCGTCCGCATTTTTTTTCGTTCCCCCCCAACCTCAGGGGTCGATCGGCCTTCCGGGGCGGAAAGAATCCCTCGGTCCGGCACCATCGAGGAGGGCGCCCGGAATCAATGGGGCGCCGTCGTCGTATCGGGTCCCGATACCTCGAAGAGCGGGGTGTCCGAGGTGATCGCCCCGAGGTCCTCGACGATGGAGCGATACCAGCGCTCGCAGGCGATCGTGTGCCCCTCGAACCCGCGCACACCCCAGATCACCGAGAGCGTTCGTGTGGTTGTCGCCGTCGTCTTCGTGCGCTGCGCGTCCTTCACGGCGTTGGCGCACGGGCCGTCGGCGTCACCGACGCAGAGCAGCCCGCCGAGATCGATCGTCTGTCCGGATGCGTTGAAGATGTAGCTCGCGCCGTCGTCGGCAACGGCGATGCGCAACGGAGGGCGTGCTCGATCGAGATCGAGCATGCTGATCGGCAGCCCGCCGGCCAGCGACACGGCGTTGCAGGCGTCGACCGCCGCGTTGATCGAGCCGATGGCTCCCTCCTCGGCCGCGCGCACCAGATACTCGGAGGCCGGCTTCCCGCGCCCGGTCGGCTTGTAGCCCGCATGCCGCAGCATGTTCCTGACGGCTGCGCGGACATCCTCGCTTCGCTCCACCGGAGTCTCCGCGTCGATGCGCAACAGCTCCCGCAGCCGTGCGGGTGAATCGATCGCCTCCAGCGGCGCCGGGTACACCGATACGAAGGCGCGGGCGAAGAGCAGCGGATGCGATTGGATCGATATCGCGAGCGGCTCCGGGTTCGGTCTGTCCATGTTCGATCTGTCCGATGCGGGCGGGGCGGAGTTCGACATCCGGGGCTCCTTGAACATTGTCCAACAATACGGTTGCACCGATCTCAACGATCGACGGTGCGGCGCCAATGATACACAATGTCGAAACGCCGACACAGAGCGTGAAGCGTGCAGGGTGATGCGTGGAGCGTTTCAAATTCCAAGTGACAAGATGCGAGGCTGTGACTCTCCCCCCCGTTTCCGTCACTCGCGTCCCGCCACTCGCGTCCCGCCACCAGCGTCCAGCCACTCGCGTCCAGCCACTCGCGTCCCGCCACTCGCGTCCCGCCACTCGCGTCCCGCCACCAGCGTCCAGCCACCAGCGTCCAGCCACCAGCGTCCAGCCACCAGCGTCCCGCCACCAGCGTCCCGCCACCAACCGGCCACTCACGGCCAGGTCGCAATCCACATCGCAGGATCATTACGTACATTGACAGTCAGCCCCGCACCCCGTATCCGTTCACATCATTATCCGGAAGGCGTATCATGGCGAACATCATCGCACGGCATCGTGTCAGCAACTTCGATTCATGGAAGGCGATCTTCGACAGCGTGGTGGATATGCGGCGAGATGCCGGTGAGCGCTCGTACACAATCTGGCGTTCGACCGAGGAACCAAACAATGTGTTCCTCCATTTCGCCTGGGACAGTGCCGAGAACGCGCGCAACTACTTCGGCTCGCCCGACCTGAAGAACGCCATGCACGCGGCGGGCGTTATCGAGGAGCCCGAGATCCATTTCCTCGAGGAGGCCGCCAGCGGCACACTGTAGCGTTATGCCCGGCGGTACTCCCGGCGGTAATCCGCAGCGGAGGACCGTCGTAGTAATCTGCACCGGCGTTTCGCCGCTCGTCATTCCCGCGTGGCATGCCACGCATCCCCAGGCGCGCACGCCCCGGCGAACTTGTTTCATCGGGGCGTTGCAGTTCGGTGCGCGTGCATCGCTCTTCCGGCGACGCGTCGTAGTTTTACCGCCTTCCCCTTTTCCGCAGGGCGCGCGCATTCCCCTGACTCGGCATACCTCTC
>CAZJYH010000250.1:0-7141 GCA_964549365.1 uncultured Alphaproteobacteria bacterium | reverse complement strand
CCCGATTGGATCGGGGTGTATCACGCGGATGACGACCTCGGATCTGTCAAGCAGTTAGGCGCCATCATGTAACTGCTTCGACGTCCCCCGGCCCGGGCACCACATCGCCGCTCGATTCTCCTACTCCGCCACCAGCCTCACTTCCTTCATGCGCGGGGAGACCGGGTTGTCGCGATGGAAGTGAAAGGCGCCGACGTGCGTCGTGCAGGGACGCGCCGTGAACTGATCGGTCCCGACCACAGCGTCGCTGCTGTCGATGATCATCAGCTTCATGTTGATCCCCTCGCGCGTCTCCGTGCCCGACGCGGGCGTAACGTCGCCCTGCACGCACAGGACGCTGTCGCGCGGGATGATCCTGCATCGATCGAGTTGCAATGAGAGGCCCGCCGGCGGACCCGCCGCGCTCAACGCGATCGGCAGCGCGCGGCCGGTGCCGGGCCCATCCGAACTCGAGTCCGAGAAGACCGCCGCCACGGCGATGATGCCGCCGACGGCTGCCGACAGCCCGAGCAGGATCTTCCGACCGCGGCCGGGAGTTCCGTCCGGAGCATCGGCGAGCGAACCGGCACCGCGCGGCGCCGAACGCTTGCGTGCATCGGGATCCAGACGCTCCAGCACCGAAAAGGCCGCCTCGCAATTCGGATGCAGGTCCACCGCCCGCATCGCCAGCTGCCGCGCGGTATCGCGATCCCCCTCGATCTTCTTCGTCTCCCAGCGTCCGGCGAAGGCGGCGGCGGCATCGGCCAGGGTGTCGGCGTCGCCGGGGTTGAGCGCCACCGCGCCGTTCAGTTCGCGCACGGCATCGTCCCAGAGCCCGTGTTCGAGGAAGTGGATCCCCCGCTCCCGATGCTCGCGCGCGACGGACTGGATCTGCACGATCTGTTCGTCGGTCATCCCGAGTTCGCGCGCGATCGCCTCCAGCGTCGAGCGTTCCGGCCGCTCGCCGCGCTGTTCCAGCAGTTCCATCGACGCACGAAGGTATTCGCGGACTATGGCATCATTATCCATGGACGACACGCGATCAGTTCGTTGTACAGGCCGCGGCCGGATGCCCGGCGCGGAGTTCTCCCGCGCCGCGAACGGGCATACCCGGACGCCGCAAACATAGCACAGCCGAACCGCATCCGCGCCGCAATTGCGATGCCGCCTCCGGATACGGCCGATGCACGCCTCGGGCCTGCAATGCAACGGGCCACCGGATCATGATCCGGCGGCCCGAAGCCCTCTCCATGCGGCAACAGTCGGGACCGTTACTCCAGACGTATGTAGTTGCGATGTACCCACTCATCCTTTTCCTTGCGATCGCGCGTCTCGAACATCACGTTCTTCTTCGTCTCCTGAATCACCACGCGGACCCGATCGTTCACGTCGTTCTGCCGCGCCGTACCGGCGGCGGCATCATCCAGTGCCGCGCGCACCGTCTGCTCGGTGGGGACGACGGTGGCGGGCGCGTCGGACTGATCGGCGATGGCTTCGACGGCACACGAGTTCAGCAGCTTCGGCCACAGCTTGCCGAACAGATCCGCCGAGCCGTAGACGTCGGCACTGTTGACCTGGCCGTTGATCGAAAAGACGTAGCCGATCACATCGTTCTTCCCCTTGACGATATCGGCCAGCGCCTTGACATATTCGTCGGTGGTGGAACGCACCTTCGCGTTGTTCAACGCCAGCTCCATGCTCGTCGACGAGGTGTCGTTGCGCACGGCAACGCCGAGACGATTGGCCAGCTTGTCCTGTGTCTCGGAGACCTTCTTCCAGACCTCGCCCTGTTCGTTGCGGTACTTGGCCGCGAGCTTCAGCTCGCGCCCGGTCAGCAGCTTGGTGGATGAGTTGAACTCGCGGGACGATTCGTTGCCGCGCTTGGTCCAGCGGCCGTGCTCCACGCAGAACGCGGCAATCTTCACCCGACCGGATTTCGCCGGAAGGATCAGATCGTACGAGAGCGTGCGATCCTGCTGGCCGCCGCGCACGATGTCGCCGGAATGCACGAACACTTCCTTGTCGCGCGAGAGGTTCTCGACGGCCAGCTCGTTGACGTTGCCGGTTTCATACACCTTCACCATCCCGCGCTCCATCGCCTCCTGCAGGGTGATGAACTTCTTTCCCTTGACGCGGTCCTCGCCGTGCACGAGATACACCGTCAGGTTCTTGTGCGTGTACGGGCCGGAGAAACGATATCCGGCCGTTCCATTCCCTTGCGCAGATGCGGCGTACAGGCCGCTCACCAGCGCCATCAGGACGCATACCGCAATTTTGAGATGCGCGGTCGATCGTGTCTTCATCATCGGTGATCCCTCCGTCGAGCATTGTTGAATGGCCGCGGGGCGAGGTGAACGGAGTAAAAGGGAGGGCCGATCATCTCGCTCCGCCCACGCACCGGCGCGTTCATCGTATCGTTCGGGCAATGGCAATCCCTCCATCCAACGGTGGATTTTCACCGGGAGGCCGAGAACGTTTCCGGCATGTGTGCGTGTGCTGTGAGGACGCAACCCTGCGCGCATGTAACACGGCACCGCGCATGCGCGCCGATGGAGGGGGATCGCCCGGCGGACATGAGATCGGCTCACTCCCGGAAAGTTCTTTATTATCGCCGCATCGTGAACCAGATCAATCCCGTCAATCAGATCAGCAACGGAAACGGGCCGCACGGGCTGCGGCTCCTGTGGCTGACGGAGAACTACCATCCGAGCCGCGGCGGCATGGCACAGTCGTGCGATCGAATCGTGGCGGGGCTGCGATCGCTCGGCGTGACGGTGGACGTGCTGCACTTCACACGACATCTCGAAGAGCCGCGCATCGAGGGGAAGGGGGCCGGACGATATCTCGGCATGCCGCTCGGCGACGATCCATCGCACGGGCTCAACCTGGTCTGGAACCTGTTGGAGCGCGATCCGTTTCGCGAACGCTTCACGCACGTGGTGGCGTTCGGCGGCGTGGTGCCCGTGGTGGCCGGGCCGATCTTCGCGGCGTGGCTGGGCGCGCCGCTCGTCACGCTCTTTCGCGGCAACGATTTCGACACCGGCATCTTTTCGGGCCGACGGGCGGAATCGGTCCGCTTCGCGATCGAGCGATCCGCCTGTGTCGTGGCCGTCAGCTCCGACAAGCAACGACGAACGGCCGCGCTGTACCCGGGCGTTCGATGCGAGTGGATACCGAACGGCATCGACCTGGCGGAATGGGAGCCGCTCCCGTCGGACCTCGCGCGCGCGGCCGGCTGGCGCGATGAGCATGTGGCGCCGGGACGCCGTGTGCTCGGCATGATCGGACAGATCAAGCTGAAGAAAGGGGCCGTGTTCTTTCTGAAGGCGCTGCTCGATTCGGGCTATGCCGAACGATTCCATCTGCTCTTCGTGGGCGATCTCGACGACGGCGCGCGCGCGTTGCTCAACGAACATGGCGATCGGCTGCATGCCACCGAGATCCCGTTCCTGGACCGCTACGAGCTGCTCGCGCGATATCCGGCGTGCGACCTGGCGGTGATCGCCTCGTTCTACGACGGGCTGCCGAACGCATTGCTCGAGGCCGCCGCGCTTGGCGTGCCGCTGCTCGCATCGAAGGCCGGCGGCATGGCCGACGTTTTGCGCGACGGCGAACATGGGTACCTGTTCGATCCCGGCGACGCCGGCGGGTGCCGCGCCGCCATCACGCGAGCGGCCCTTGCAACCGAGGAGGAGCTTGCCCGCATGGGCGCCGCGTGCCGTTCGATGATCGCCGACGAGCATGATCATCGGCGCGAGGCGCGGGCGTACCTCGATCTGTTCAACACGATCCCCGGCACGTCGGCAAGCTGTGCGCCGCTGTCGGCACCGGCCGAGGGGACCAATTCTTCAACCGGAGTTCAACGATGAGCCGAGCAATCCTTCGCATCCCGCGCGCCGCCGCGCTTCTCTGGCTTCTGGTTGCGGTGGCCGCCTGCGGCGGTCGCAACGAGAAGGAGAAGGCACCGGCCGCATCGCCGGGCGCGCCGAGCAACGCACCTGCCCCCGCACCGACTCCGGCGCCCGGAGGCGGAGAGCCCATCAAGATCAAGGGAACCGACGGCAAACGCGTCGCGGAGTTGACGGTCAGCGGGCAGGATGTGACCATCGAGTTGGGAGACGAGGGGGCCGGACGCCTGATCGTGGGACGCATGCGCGAGACCGGCAAACGGAAGTACGGCACCGAGTCCGGAAGCCCGATCGCGGAGGTGAAGGATGACGGCGACGCGTTCAAGGTGCGCACGCCCGACGGCAAACTGCTCTGGAAGGTGAAGCTGAAGGATGACAAGATCAAGATCAGCGACAACGAGGAGAACGCGCACCCATACGTGTTGAAGGCCGACGAGGACGGCGTGAAGGTGAAGGAGGACGAGGAGACCGAGATCGGGAAGGTGAAATTCCACACCGACGAGGAGAAGGTGAAGGTGAAGGATGCCGCGGGCGCTGAAGCCTTCATGAGCAGGACGACGAAGCGGAGCGCGATGTACGGTGTGCTGTTGATGAAGCGCATCCCGGAGACCGAGCGCGCGATCATCATGGCGGAGATCCTGCTGCGCGGGCGATGATCCTCTACTATGCGATGGGCGGCGGCCTCGGCCACCTTGTTCGAGCGCGCGCGATGGCGCACACGATGGAGTGGTACGACATGACGGTGTTCAGCGCATCACCACACGTCGCCGACCCTCGTGTGCTCGGCGGCTTCGCGCATGTGCAGGTGGCGCCCGAGCTTGCCGCCGCGCGCACCGAATGCGGGGAGCTGCTGTACGACACCATCAATCGCATCCAACCGTCGGATATCGTCGTCGACACGTTTGCGGTCGGCATCCTCGGAGAGCTCCCCTTCCTGATCACCGAATTCGGCGTGCCGCTGCTTCATGTCGCGCGGTACGTGAAGCCGGAGCTGTTGCTTCCGCCCCACAAGCGACCGTTCATCCATTTCGATACGACGTACGTGGTGGAGCCGCTCGCCGACGAGCACGTCGAGTTCGTCACGGCGCTGTCGAGCGAGGTTCTCCCGCTGGAGTTGATCGATCCACCGGCGCACCTCCCGGACGATCAACGCGCGCTGATCGAGGCGCACGCCTCGACGGACGCGCCGCTCTGGCTGGTGGTGCACAGCGAGCCGCGCGAGGAGACGGAGCAGCTTGTGGAGTATGCGCGGGAGATGGCGCTGATGGAGGGGATCGCGCCGAGGTTCGTGGTGACCACGCCGGGCGCCGACGTCTTCGCACACGAGCCGGGGAGCGATATCCTGTACATCGATATCTTCCCGGCATCGGCGCTCTTCGCGCGTGCCGACCGCATCATCACCGCGTGTGGATTCAACGCCATGCGGCAGGCCGCGCCGTTCGGCGATCGGCATCGCTTCCTCCCGTTCGCACGCCGCTACGACGATCAGTATCTGCGCGCCGAGCGGTATCGCGGCCGCCACGTTTGAATTATTCCCGCGCATTCCCTACCATGCAACGCGACGCCACAACACGCACGACAACACCGGCAGGAGCAGCCAAGGGCAACGAGCATCCGAGACGGCGCCCGCTCTCGTACTTCCATGGATGAAGCGGCCGCGGCGCACGTGCGCGCGACCGGACAACGATGCGTGGAGAATTTTCGATGAGCCATTCGGACAAAGATCGAGAGCACGATGCGTTCGCGGGCCTGGTCGATCCGGCCCGGCCACCGCGCGACGTCGGCTTCCTGTACCCGCACATTGCGAGCATCCTCTTCGCAACCGGCCTGCTCTACACGATCGTCTGTCGCATCGCGGGGGCCGACGGTTTGCCGTTCGCCGATCTGCTCGCCCTCAATCCGGCGTGCACCATCAACGCGTTCGGCATGCTGCTTCTGATGGCGGTGCTCGCCGGCATGGCGGCATACAATCCCGACATCCGCCGGCATGCGCTGCTGCTGCTGGCGATCGCTCATGCGGTCACGATCGCCGCCGCTGGGTGGCTCCATGCGGCGTATGCGGCCAACCCTGCAAGGCCCGGCGATCATCGGCTGTTGCTCGCCGTCGCGGGCATCAACGCGGCGATGCTCGGATGTACCCTCGCATTGCGAGGTCGAACGCGCGTCTGGGAGCCGACCGAATTGGATGTCGCCTCGAACGCAGGTCCCGCCGAGTCGACGGCTTCGAAGGTCGTGCGGTGGTACTATCTGTTCGGCGGTGTCGGCTTTGCCGCCGTCGCGCTGGGCGCGGTGGTGCAACGGATCGTCGCGGTCCCCGGCAGCGAAGCGTTTGCCGTCTACGCCGGTCCCGATCCGATGATCATCTGCACCATGACCAAGTTCGGCACCTACTCCGCGCTCTGCTTCGCGCTGTATCGCCATGCATGGCTGAGGCGATACCTCGCGCCGGCGATCATCCTCGCGCTCGGCATCTCCATCGTCGCGGCGTTGCTGTACACGGCGGGCCGCGCCGACACGTTCGTCACGCCCCTCGGTAACGCGGTCCGCGTGGCATGGTACGCGCCGCTTGACCTGGCGCTCGCAACGTCGGCGTTGACGGCGCTGCTGATCTTTCGCCGTCGGCACTATCGTCAGGATTATCGCGTGAGCGCGCTTGCTCCGGCACATGCGGAGCATGCCCGCGCGCTTCGTGACGCATTGCTTGCGGACGCATCGAAGCGTTCACACCAGGCGACGCTGCTCGACGTACAGGACTGTTTCGCCGACGCGGACAAGCGGCGCCGGAACCGGCTCGACGGGGTTCGCGGCGCGCTTCGTTTCGCGGCGCTGGAGTACGTTCTCCCCGCGCTCGGCCTGCGCCCGCCGTTCTCGACGCTTGCGCGCGAGGAAGCGCGTTGGATGCTGCGCACGGCCGTGCTGCGCCCGTTCCACCGGCGACGTCGCGCGCTCGTGCGCCCGATCGCCGAGGTGCTGCGCGCGAACAGGTAGGCGCCGCCGGGGCCGCGGGCGGAGCAGCGGGAAGATGTTTCGAATGCGTCGATCGCATTCACCACCACCACAACCGGATTGATCGAACGGAGGAAGCACTATGCGATTCCACATTCTTGTCGCGTGGGTCTGCACAAGCCTGTTCGGCGCGTGCGGCGCGCTCGAATCATTGACGAACGATGCGGCGACGCTGGCCGGCACCGCAACGCGGAGCGTCCGCGACACCCTCACCAACGCGCACGCGCGTGCGCTCTTCGCGGCGCTTG
>CAZJYH010000249.1:1907-7150 GCA_964549365.1 uncultured Alphaproteobacteria bacterium | reverse complement strand
TCGGCGACGACATCGGCCTGACGATGGTGTTGCAGGTGGTATCGGCGGTTGCGGCGTTCGCGTTCCAGATCGTGTTCCTCCGGACGTTGACGAAGGAGGATTCCGGGCTCTACTTCCTGGCGATCTCCTACACGGTGATCGCGAGCGGCATCGCGGACTTCGGCATCGTGGCCGCCGTGTTTCCGAAGATCGCCGTGGCGAGGGGGGGGATCACGCCCGCGTTCAAGGGGGCGCTGGTGCTCCGCTCGATCACGCTGGCGGCCGCGCTGCTGCTGGTCAACGGCTATCTGATGGCGCTGGGAAAGTGGAACGTCGTGCCGTACTTCAATCTGGTCTACGTTTCGGTGGTGATCAGCTCGAAGGCCACCGGCATCCGGCAGCTCTTCGAGACGATCTGGCGTTTCCGTGGCCGTACCTACGCCGTGACGCTGATCTCGCTGGTCGACGCGCTGCTGGCGCTCGGGGCGCTCTGGTATCTGTCGCAAACCGGCGGGCTGACGCTGCTGAACCTGGCGCTCGTCTTCACGCTCAGCAACCTTCCGGGGTTTGTCGCGGTGGTGGTGCCGATCGTGCCGATGATCCGCGCCTCCGGGATCTTCCGCCACCGGATGCCGCCGCGCCTGTACAAGTCGCTGGCGATCGCGGCGTTGCCGGTTGCGGCGATGATCGTGCTGGGGCAGACCTCGGCGCAGTTGGAGACGCAGGTGATCGACAACTATACGGCGATGTCGAGCGCCGACATCGCGGCCTACAACGCCGCGGTGCGCCCGCTGACGGCGCTGGTGTTCATCGCCACCACGCTCGGCTTCGGGCTGGCGCCGCTGATCTCGCAGCAGCTGAAGGGGGTGCGCTCCGATTACACGCTCGGCTTCATCGCCTCGGTGGGGGTGCGGCTGATCGGCGTGATCTCGCTCTTGATCGCGATGATGTGCTGGCTGTTCAGCGAGCAGGTGATGCAGCTCTTCGGCCGGGCGTACGTCGGCGAGGCGTACATCCTCCGGATCTTCAGCGTCATCAGCGGACTGACGTTCCTTGTGGTGGTGCTGGACCAGTTCCTGCTGGCGCTCGGCAAGCGGAAGCAGGCGTTGTACGGCGCGGTGTTGAACCTTTCGATCGCACTCGTCACCGAGCCCTTGACGATCAGGTGGTGGGGGATCCGGGGGATGATGTACTCCAAGGGGGCCGCGGTGCTCTGCCTGATCGTCTTCCAGCTCTGGTGCCTGCGCGACGATGTGCGCCGGGCCGCCGTTCGGGGGATCGCGCGGCTGCTTCCGGCCGCCGCCGTGCTCGCCGGAGCGCTGCTTCTGACCGCCGGCGACGTGCTGGCCCCCGCATTACGTGTTGGTATCGTTGCCGCGGCGCTCCTCGGCTCGTTCGTGGCCGTGCGCGCGGTGCTTCCGGCGGAGCTGAGAGTATTGCGATCGCTGCGTGTTGCATGAGAAGAGAAGGACGGCGCCGAGCCCGGTTCTCGGTTCCGGGCAAACCGCTGAACGCAATTCAGCGTAACATTTGAAACCTTCCGGTTGTATCTTGCCGCAACCGACGCGCGCCGCGCGTAGCGGACGCGGGGATCAATCGCGGCAGGAAGGCCCGCTTCCGAGAACGCCGGCGCTGCATATATTCAGCCCCGGGAGAATGCGGGCCGTACGGCCTCACCCCGTACGCCGCGCCCAGGCGCGCCCCACGGTGCCCAACAGGTAGCATGGTAGAAACGCTCCATCCAGACCGAACACACGCTCATCCTCACGTCAGTGTCGTGATGGTGAACTACAACACGCGGGACCTCACGCTGGACGCCGTTGCATCGGTGTACGCATCCGTGCAGGACCCGACGTTTGTTGTGGAGGTGATCGTTGTGGACAACGCAAGCGTCGACGGCAGCGCCGACGCCATCGAGGCCAGATTCCCGCAGGTGAGGGTGGTCCGCTCCTCGGAGAACGTCGGCTTCGGGCGCGGCAACAATCTCGGCGCCACGTATGCCTCGGGCGACGCATTGTTCCTGCTGAACACGGACACGATCGTCCGGCCGGGGGCCATCGAACACCTCTATCGCAAGCTGAACGAACGCGACGATCGCGGCATCGTGGGGCCCTTCCTCGAGAATCAGGACGGCAGCTACCAGTGCTCGATGCTCTCGTTCCCGACCGTATGGCGCACGTTCTGCGTCTTCTTCTGGCTCGATCGGCTCTTCCCGCGCGTGCCGCTCTTCGCCGACGGGATGATGACGCATGTCGATCCGCTCGAGGAGCACGACGTGGACGTGATCAACGGCGCGGCGATGATGATCCGTCGGATGATCTTCGAGAAGATCAGCGGCTTCGATCCCGAGTACTTCATGTATTACGAGGAGTCCGATCTCTGCATGCGGGTGTCGAACCTCGGCTTCAAGGCGCATTATTCGCCGGGCGCGCACGTGCTTCACCTGATCAGCCAGAGCTCGCGCACGCATCCGTGGTGGTTCCATCACATCCTGCGCCGCTCGCGCATGATCTACGCGCGCAAGCACATGACCGCCTCGCAGCGGATCGCGATGGCCACGGTGGTGCACGCCGCCTACGCGTTCAGGATCATCATCTATCCGTTCATCGGAATCGTGAAGCCGCGGTTCCGGTTGATGGGCCGCAACATGCTGAAATCCTATCTCCGCTTCGACGCCCCGTTTGTACCTCGCAAAAACGCGAACGCATGAAGATTCTGGACATCACCTCCAGACTTCCATATCCGCTCATCGATGGTGCCCGCATCTGCATGTACCAGTTGGTGCAGGGACTTGCCGCGCACGGACATGACGTTCATGTGGTGGCGCTCGACGAAGAGATGTTCGATCCCGGACCGTTGACCGGGTTCGCGCGGGTGCACGTGCTGCGCCTGAAACACGCACCCCGCATCGTGGGCGCGATTGCCACGCTCGTCAATCGTCATCCGTACACGCAGTTGAAGCGTGAGCGCTCCGAAGCCTACGCGCTGCTCGACCGTCTGCACGAGGCCGAGCGGTTCGACATGGTGATCGCGGACCAGGCGCACATCGCGCAATACGGCGCGTACATGAAGCTGCGGTACGGGCTGCCGTACATCCTCCGGTGCCACAACATCGAGAGCGAGATCTATCGACGCCACATCTCCACCGAGCGGAACCCGTTCATGCGCTGGTACGTGACGTTGCAGGCCGAGCGCTGGGAGCGATTCGAGGCGGAGCAGATGCAGGCGGCCGATGCGTGCGTGGCGATCACCAAACGCGACGAAGGGGCGATCGCGCGCATGGCGCCGGGCGTCCCGGTGTTGACCGTTCCGGCCGCGGTGGATCTGTGCGCGTTCCCGTATCACGATCCGGACGAGCGCGAGGAGAACTCGATGATCATGCTCGGGAACATGGCGTGGCCGCCGAACAGAAACTCCGTGCTCTGGTTCGCCAACGAGATTCTGCCGCTGATCCTCGAACGGCGCCCCGACGCGGTCTGCTACATCGTGGGGGACAACCCGCCGGTCGACGAGCTGCCGCCGGCGTCGGCGAATCTCCGCATCGAGGGGCGCGTTCCCTCGATCGCCCCGTACTACGAGCGCATCGCCGTGGGGCTGATCCCGCTGAACGTGGGGGGAGGCATGCGCGTGAAGATGGTGGAGATGATGTCCAGCGGCATGCCGATCGTCAGCACCGGGCAGGGTGCCGAAGGGAACGAGGCGATCCCCGGCGAACACTACCTGCGCGGCGACACTCCCCGAGAGTTCGCCGACGCCGTGGTACGCCTGCTCGACGACCGTGCGTTGCGCGCAAGCGTGGCCCGCGCGGCGCGGCAGTTCGTTGCGAACACGTACTCGACCACGGAGACCAGCGAGCGCATGGAGCGCCTGATGATGGGCCTCGAGGGGGGCGATACCAAACGGGCGCACGCATGACCACGGCGCTCGCGATCATCTTCTGGTGTGCGATCGCCTGGGTGCTGTACATCTTCGTCGGGTACCCGCTGTTGATGGCGTTGCTTGCGCGCCTGCGCCCGCGCCCGCTGGCCCCGCGCGAGTGCGAGCTTCCCTCGATCTGCCTGGTGATGGCGGCCTACAACGAGGAGAACGTGATCGGCGAGCGGCTGCGGAACTACCTGGAGCTGGACTATCCGCGCCATCTGCTCGCGTTCAAGATCGGCAGCGACGCCTCCAGCGACCGCACCGACGAGATCATCCGGGAGGTGAGCGCCGTCGACGCCTCGGTGCAGTTGACCCGCTACGACCGCGTGGGGAAGACGCGCATCGTCTATGAGCTGGCCGACACCGTGACGGCGGATATTATCCTGTTCACCGATGCCGACATCCTGATCGAGCGGCGCGGGCTGCACACGATCGCGCGAGCGATGTCGGACCCATCGATCGGCGGCGTGATCGGCCGCATGACCTATCGCGATAACGCCGCCAACTCCGGCAATCGCGGGCAGGGGAAATATCTCCAACTGGAGAACCGGCTGCGGCGCTGGGAGTCGTTGTTCTACACGACCGTGGGGCCCAGCGGCGAATGCTTCGCCGTGAAACGGGCGGCCTACCGTCCGCTCGCCGACTACCGGCTCTCCGACGACAACCATCTGGTGATCTCCGTGCCGGGCGCAGGGTTCCGGGTCTGGTACGAGCCGACGCTTCTGGTGCAGGAGATCAACCGCCGATCGCTCGTCACCGAGGCGCGACGCCGCCTGCGGATGGGGCAACAGGCAACGGCCACCTACCTGGCCTATCCGGAGACACGGTGGCCGTGGCGCTCGATGGTGGGCTTCGAGATCTGGTCGCACAAGCTGCTCCGCAACCTGGCGGCCATCCCGATGGCGCTGGTGGCGCTCTGCTCGATCGGCCTGGCGTGGGTTTCCCCGCTCTACGCCGCCGTGGCGATCGGAGCGGCCGCATGGGGTGCGTTGATGCTGGGGGGGTGGATCGGCGACAAGCTGTCGATGAACGTTCGGCTGTTGCAGTATCCGCTCTACTTCACCTCGATGCTCAGCAGCCTTGCCGTCGGTTCGGTACGGGCGATGTTCTCCGGCGGCATGGAGAAGTGGACGAGCCCGAGGATGTAAGCGGGTGGGAGTAAGGGTTATGAGTGATGGGGTATGTGGGCGTGTGTGAATGTTGTGCCGGAGTTGACTCCGGCACCCGCATACGTCGGTCGGTGCCGGGTCGCGGAGTCAACTCCGCGAGAACGTCTCGGCGGGCGACGACGCTGTGCCGTGAGGAATGACGTGTCGTGGCGGCGTGTGTGAATGTTGTGCCGG
>CAZJYH010000249.1:0-1807 GCA_964549365.1 uncultured Alphaproteobacteria bacterium | reverse complement strand
TTGTGCCGGAGTTGACTCCGGCACCCGTGTACATCGGTCGGTGCCGGGTCGCGGAATCAACTCCGCGAGAACGTAGGAAATACGCGGCGCACAGGACGCTCGATGTAGTGAGACGTCGAACAAGTTATGAGCACGACAACCGCAGATACCATATCGGGACGCGGCGCTCTCCGCTATGCGCAGGGGGCGCTGTCGACCACGTTGAAGAACGTGATCAAGTCGCCGCGCGGCATTCAGACGCTGGTGGTGCTCACCGACATGGTGATGCTGGCGTTGGCGTGGGCGGCATACCACAACGTGCGGAGCGGCCTGTTCAGCAATTCGCCGGGCATACCGCCGCTGCCGCTGTTCCTGCTGAACACGTCGTTGGTGGTGTTGTTCTGGCTGGCACTCTTCTGGTTCAGCGGCGTCTACATCTCGGTGCACAACCGCTCGCTGTTCGACGAGTATTACGCGGCGCTGAAGGTGGTGGGGGTGGGGATCGTGCTTCTTTCGATCGTCTTCTACTTCACCGCGTACGACCAGCGTTCCGACGCGAAGATGGACATCGTGCGGCTGCTGGTCTCGCTGGCGATCCACTTTCTGCTGGTGGCCGGGTTGATCGGCGCCGGGCGGTATCTGGTGCGGATGGCGGTGCGGCGGTTGCGCAGGCGCGGCATCGGCCTCAGGCGCACGCTGATCGTGGGCGACTCGCCGAAGAGCCGGCAATTGCTGGAGATGTTCAACGCGCATCCGGAGCTCGGCTTCGCGGTGATCGGCACGATGGGGACCATCGGCCCGGTGACGCCCGAGTTCGCGAAGCGGTCGCTCGGAGAGATCGAGGACATCGACATGGTGATCCGCTCGCGACGCATCGAGGTGACGGTGCTCGGCATGGAGCATCAGCGCGAGCTGGTGCCGAAACTGCTCACCGAAACCGCCGTCGCCGACACGACGATCAAGATCATCCCCGATCTGTACGACATCGTCAGCGGCCAGGCCAAGGCACAGCATCTGTACGGCATACCGCTGATCGAGATCAACCCGCAGATCATGCCGGTGTGGGAACAGCATCTCAAGCGCGCGATGGACATCGCCTGCTCGGTGTTCGGACTGGTGGTCGGCGCGCCGATCTGGATCGTCGCGGCGCTGGCGGTGAAGCTCGAGGATCGCGGCCCGATCCTCTACTCGCAGGAGCGCGTGGGCCTGGCCGGCCGCTCGTTCATGATCCACAAGTTCCGTTCGATGCGCACCGACGCCGAGAGCAAGGGGATCAGCTGGACGGCGGCGAACGACCCGCGGGTCACCCGCATCGGCCGCTTCATGCGCAAGACGCATATCGACGAGCTGCCGCAGCTGTGGAACGTGCTCATCGGTGAAATGAGCCTGGTGGGCCCGCGCCCGGAACGGCCGTTCTATGTCGAAAAGTATTCCAAGATCCTCCCGTCGTATCCGCGCCGCCTGCGCGTGAAGCCCGGCCTGACCGGGTGGAATCAGGTGCAACTGGAGGACATGATCGAGAACGTGGAGTTCGTGCAGGAGCGTTTGCGGCACGATTTCTTCTACATCGAGAACCTGTCGCTTCGGCTGGATATCGAGATCATTTTCCGAACCATCATTCGCATTCTGCAGCGCAAGGGGCAGGCATGAGCCCGAGCGGTGCGGTGCGCGGACGTAGACCCGTATCAGCGTGACCGAGAAGTTCCTCCCAAAACGGGCGTTGGTGATCATACCGACGTACAACGAGATCGACAATGTTCCGACCTTGATCGATCTGGTGCTCGATATCGATCCGGCCCTGCCCGACTGTGTGCTGGGCGATCCTGGC
>CAZJYH010000248.1:0-7271 GCA_964549365.1 uncultured Alphaproteobacteria bacterium | reverse complement strand
CACCCGATGGGCCCGCTCGAGCTGGCCGATCTCATCGGCCTCGACACCGTGCTCGCCATCGCGCAGGTGCTCCACAAGGGCCTCGGCGACGACAAGTACCGGCCGTGCCCGCTGCTCCGCAACATGGTGGCCGCCGGGCATCTCGGCCGCAAGAGCGGACGCGGATTCTACGAGTACGCGCAGAACAAGTGATCATCCGAGCCCGTCGGTGATCGGGAATGCTCCCGCACCGGCGACGATGAACCAACGTGATCGAACGCTTCCCTGCGATCGATGGTGAACGGGTCGGGGCCTTGTGCCTCGGCCCGTTCTTTTTTGCGATCATCGCCGGCTGCGTTCCCGGAGCGGATCCCCCGGATTCTCCCGTCATCGGAAATCATCGGCCGATGGGATGATGAGATTCGCTCCCGCGTACTATCTTTCCGCGCTCGCAACGTGGTATCCGGCACACGGACCCGTCGGCACGAACCTGAACGAATCAAACCGGCCATGCCAACGCTCACGCCCTCCGACTTCCTCGACGCCGCGCGGCGCCGTACCGACCGCCTCGTGGAGATTCGCCGCACGCTGCACGCCAACCCCGAGCTCGCCTTCGAGGAGCACGACACGTCGGCGCTGGTGCAGTCGGTGATGGCCGAGCTCGGCGTGGAGATGCGGACCGGCGTGGCGAAGACCGGCGTGGTGGGGACGCTGCGCGGCGGGCGCGCCGTTGAGGGCTCGCGCTGTGTTGCCCTGCGCGGCGACATGGACGCGCTGCCGATTCAGGAGGAGACCGGGCTTCCGTTCGCGTCGCGCAACCCCGGCAAGATGCACGCATGCGGTCACGACTCGCACACCACGATGGCGCTGGGGGCCGCGATGGTGCTCGCGGAGATGCGCGACGAGCTGCCGGGCACCGTGAAATTCCTGCTGCAGCCGAGCGAGGAGAAGCTTCCGGGGGGCGCCTCGGTGATGATCGCCGACGGCGCGCTCGAATCGCCGAAGGTGGACATGGTGTTCGGCCAGCATGTGGCGCCGAGGGTTCCGGCCGGGCAGGTGGGCTTCTGCCCCGGGCTGATGATGGCCTCGGCCGATGAGATCTACATCACGATCCGCGGGCGCGGCGGCCATGCGGCGATGCCGCACCTCGCTGCCGATCCGGTGCTGGCCGCCTGCCAGCTCGTGGTGGCGCTGCAGGGCGTCGTCAGCCGCACGCTGGACCCGTTCAAGCCGGGCGTGCTGACCATCGGAAAGATCGAGGGGGGCTCGGCCACGAACATCATCCCGGAGGAGGTGCGCCTCGAGGGGACGCTGCGCGCGATGGATGAGGGATGGCGGCGGTTTGCGCACGTACGCATCGAGGATACGATCAAGGGGATCTGCCTGGCCGGCGGCGTGGAGTACGAGCTGCGCATCAACCTCGGCTACCCGCCGCTGCACAACGATCCCTGGGCCACCGGCTTCGCGCAGCGCGCCGCGCGCGAACTGGTGGGTGATGCCGCCGTGTACGACGCGCCGCCGATGATGGGGGCGGAGGACTTCGCGTACTACCTGCAGAACGTCCCCGGCACGTTCTGGTGGATCGGCGCCGGCACCGAGGAGCAGGGGTGCGTTGCCGGGCTGCACAATCCAAAGTTCACGATCGACGAGTCGATCCTGCCGGTCGGCAGCGCCATGATGGCGTGGGTTGCCTATCGGTATCTGTGCGAGACGTCGGAGGGGTGACGGGCTCGATGCAGCCGGAGCGCCGGGCGTTACGCCGCTGCCGCGCGGCGTGCCGGCAGCGGCGCGTCGCGCCTGCTGAGTCGGCCGTCCACTCTCAACCATTCATCATACGATCCGGACGTCCTATGACCAACACGCGGACTATTCTGATCGTCTCGCTCATCACGGCATTGTGTACGGCGCAGGGCGCAGCCCAATCGTCGATTTCACCGGCGCGTGCCGCCGGGGCCATGCGGCTGCCGGAACGCGAACCGTTGCGCGATGACGCCCCGCAGCTGCGCACGACGCTGCTGAAGTGGCTTATCGACTCAAAGGACGTGAGCGTGAACGTCTGTGGCGATGTCGCGCACAGTCTCACTGCGTCGAAAGCGGAGTTCCATACGGAGATGATGATGCAGTTGATGTTCTCATGCGCCGCCTACATGATCGAGCATCCGGACAGCTCGTCGAACACGCCGGCGATCTATCGTGACGGAACACTGGGGACGTTGCGCGCATACGATGCCTACCGCGCGGCGCGGTCGAAGGCGAGCATCCCCGAACTGGACGGCAGCGCCGCGTTGAACGCGGCGGGGCGTCTGGATTCGTTCCTGGTCGTGGCGCTCAAGGATTGCGGTGCAAAGCAGTAGCTCCCGTACGGCCTCGCGAACCGGCGTTCATGCGCGCAGGTCGATGTGGGGTGCCGTGCTGCTGATCCCGTGCATGGCGACATGTGTGCCGACCCGTGCATCGGCGCAGGGTGGTGCGCCTCGCGCGGCGGAGCCCGGTCCCGAGGCGGGGCTGGTGATCGCGTCGGTGCGGCTGCTGGAGCGCGATCCGCTCGGCGATGGGGCCGCGGCGCTTCGCGGTCCGTTGATGGCATGGCTGGTGCGGACGCCCGATCTCGAGATACACAACTGCTCCGCGCTCGCCGCTCCGTTCGCGAACGGGAGCCGTCCGTTCGATGACGAGTTGAATGCGCAGTTGCTGCTGGCGATCGCGGCGTACATGCTCGAACATCCGGACGGCGCGGCAAACGATCCGGCCGCCGCACGCGCCGGCATGCTCGGTTGCCTGCGTGCCTACGAGAACATCGTCCGCATGCGCCCGGAGGTTTCCTTCCCTGAGCTCGACGAGTTGATCGAGCAACGCGACTACGGGGACTTCGATGCCGTGATCGCGGCCATGCTTGCACGGTGCCAGTAGTGCGCCGCGCTGTTTCGAAGCATATGATGCCATGACCAAGATCTCAACCATCCTTCCCGTTCTTCTCTGCTGTCTCGCCGTGGCATCGCTCCGCGCGCAGGGTGGCAACAGCTATCTCCAGGACGGGATGGGGACGATGCGAGGGCCGGTGAAGCTGGTGGCCGCGCACGACAGCGTGTTGGAGGAATTCGGTGCGCCGGTGCGCGCGTCGGCGCGGGGGAGATTCATCGCGCGGTTCAACGTGCATGGGCTCGCCGAGTATTCGAAGTCCACAGTGCCGGGGAGCTTGGACTCGTGCGCGTATACGTTCGATGCCGACGGTTGCGTCACGCATGTCAATTTTTATGCGATCGCCCGAGGGCTGAGCGTTCGCTCCGCGAAGCCGGGCGTGGTCGACTCCTCATGTCTTCGTCGCCAGGAGTTCCATTACGGAGCGCACGGCATGATCGCGGACATCCGGATCTTGAACGCTCCGGACGACTCGCTGCTCTGGCGCATGCGGTGCCTGTACGATGTGCAGGGCCGCGTCAAGCAGGTGGATCGGTATGAGGGAGTGTGGCAGGAGCACACGGTCATGGTGACGTGGGCACGTTCCAGCGACGGAAGCTACACCGTGACCAGGGATGATCTGGAAGCCGATACCGTCGCGGTTCGGACGCTGTATACGTACGACGCGCGCGGCTTCGTTCTTTCCGACAGCTCCTGGAGCACCGCCGCGGGCACGAACGCGGATACGTGGCCGCACTGCCGGCGATATACAAACGACAGTCTCGGTTATCCGGTCACCTTGGTGACCAGGATGGGGGGCGGTGCGTCGGATACGGTCAGGTACGAGTATCGGTACGATGCCCACGGCCACTGGGTGACGCGCGCGTCATGCCCCTGGAGAAAGCACTCCATCACCAGCCGCGAGATCGAGTACTACGGCCGGGATGAGGCATCGGCGGCGGAATGCCCAAGCCGATCGGTGCTGCGGGAAATTTTCGGACTCGCGGGCCGATAGTCCCTCCCCCCCCCCCGGGGGGAACCCGTCGTGTCGATCACCGCCCCTTCCGCTTCAGCAGAATCAGCCGTGCGTCCTCCTTCACCACCTGATTGTGGAACGCCTTGAACTCCGCGTACTGGTCGGCCTCGACGACGTTCAGTTTGGAGACATAGCTTCTCCGCGCCACGAGCCGGCGCTCGGCGTATGTATAGCTGAGCGTGTACTCCGCGGCCCGCGATGCCAGCCGCTTGGGTGCCGGGAGCTCGATCGGCTCATAACCGGGGGGCATTTCCAGGGTGATCTCCTCGGTGATTGTGTCGTTGAGCGGGAAGTACTCGTAGGGAAACTGGCGCTTCTCGTACGACAGTGCCTCGTCCGCTTCGGTCGGATGGTTCCACGGCATCTTCAGGATCTTGAACGAACCCGCTTCGGCCAGGTAGTTCTCCACGTCGAAGTGATAGGCGTACGAAGCGGACGGCGCAAGGTTCTCCAGGTTCTCGAACGTCAGATCGCCCAGACTGGATCCCGCAAAGCGGTGCGACAGGCTCTCGAGCAGTTGCTTCTCCTGCTCACGCTTCGGTTGATCTCGGAAGTAGTCGCGAATCGCGGCGGCGGCCGTGCCGGTGCCGACGGTGGCGCAGGTTCCGGCCAGACCGTTCCGGGCGTCGAGCGCGAGGTTCATTCGCACCGCCGTCGTGCGCGGGATGCCGCCGCCGGGGAGCCGTGTCGGCCCCGTCACTCCCGGTTTGATCACCAGCGCGAACGCGTCGATGTCCGACTGCGGGATCGAGCCGATCGGGTAGTTGTTCGCCGTGAGGTCCAGATACTTCAGCCCGGCGGACGTCTCCACCGCCACGATGCAGTGATTGAAGACCACCGCCGGCAATGCGTTTCTGTTGGAGCCCTCGTCGCGGGTGTTCACCAGCACGAAATGCGCCGTCAGCCCGGCCTCACGCAGCATGGCGATGCAAAGCGTCGCCACGTCCTTGCAGTCGCCGATGCGATTCACCAGCACATCGCGTGCCTTCTGCGGAACGTACGCTCCCTGACGGAACTCGATGCTGCTGTAGCGGATGTTCTCGGTGATGAAGTCATAGACGGCGCGCATCTTCTCCTCGTCGCTCGCGTGCTCCTTGCCGTCGAGCAGCTCCCGTACCTGCTCGGTGATCTCATAGGAACCGCGTGTCTTCGTCTCGGCGATGTCCCGATACCACTCCACCAGATGTTCCCATCCGCCCAGGCTCGATACGAAGAGCACGCTTCCCACGTCGTCGAGCGTCGGCATGCCGTACTCGAACGACACGGCCGGGATGTCGTGCGCGGCCCATGTGTAGAGCGTTCCATCGGCCGTTTCGCTGATGGCCGGCTTCGCATCGATGTTCTGCGTGCGGTAGTTGAAATGGAAGCTCTTCGGCGCAAGGATTTCGTAGCGAACATCCTGTGCCGGATAATAGCCGTTGAAGTAGTACGTGTCGAAGAAATGGCGCGCGAGCTTGCCGCTGTAGTGGCTCTTTGTGCGCCACTTGATGTGCACCACGTCGTTCTGTTCCAATGCCTTGAACACCACGTATCCGCCGCCGACATCCGCCTTTGTCTCGGTGCCGTCCGGCTTGACGGCCACCGCCGTCTCCACGATCAACTCCTCGTTGTAGCGATTGGCCGGGATCGAATATTCCTTCCAGTCGTCGATGCCGCGGCCGTTGAGCACCTTCACCACCAGCTCGTTGTTCGACTCGAACGCACCCCCTTCATAGATCACGTGGCGGGCGCAGTCGAGCACCACCACCGCGCCATACTCGCCGTCGGATTGCATGGTCCGGGCGCGTTCGATCGTGCTGTCGATGTTGATCGGTGCGAACCGCTCGAACGGTGACTTCCTCCCCTGCAGCTCGTTCAACGTCTCGCGCGTGTCGTAGTCGGTGGGGCGATACCGCAACGCCCGTTTGTACTCGTCGGCGGCGACCTCCTTGTTCCCCTGGATACGATGGATTTCGGCAAGGCGTCGCAACAGCCGTCCGCTGTTCGGCCGTATCCGAAGCGCACGCCGTATGAGGTTCTCGGCCTCCGAATAGTCGCGCATGCTGAAATAGACCTCGGCCATGTAGGTGTAGTATCCGGTGTAGGCCGGGGCCGTTTCGACCAGTCGGTCGTAGATCTCACGCCAGCCCTCGACATCCGGGATCGAGAGCAACGCATGCGCCTTCGCCGCGAGCACATCGTTGTCCGGCGTGTACTTCAGGAAACGGTCGAGCAGGTCGATCACGGCGGAGGGCTGCCGTGTGGACTGCTCCACGATGCGTGCGTATGCGAGCGTGTAGTCCGCATTGTTCGAGAAGCGGCGGGCAAGGGCCGCGGTCAGCTCCTCCACCTTCTCGTTCATTCCCTTGACGCCGTACAGCGCGATGCGCAGCGCGTATGACTGTTCGGAATAGGGGAGCATGGCGTCGAGGGTGTCGGCGATCGCTTCGGCGCGGGCCAGCTGCTCGGTCTTGATCAGCTGCGCGAACTTGTGCATCAGCACCGCGGGGACGCGGGCGTCGATCTTCTCGAGGCGATCGAACGTGCGGTTCATCTCGTCGTCCTTGCCGCTGGTCGAGTACGCGTCGGCGAGGCGCTCGAGAAGGGGCGGGGAGTTCGGCGCGAACCGGAGCGCCCGCCGCAGCGTCAGCTCGGCATCGGTGCCGTTGCCGTTGTCGATATGGCAGTCCGCAAGCAGGAGGTAGTTCTCCAGCCGCTCCGGGTGCGCGGCGATCTGCGCGTTGAAGTAGGCGATCGCAAAGTGTTCGACGCCGGCCGTGTCGAGCGGCGTATGCGGTGTGTACGCCTGCGGTTGCGCGCTGATGCGCAGATCGGGGACCGGAGCGCCGTTGCTGTCGGTGATGCGCAGAACGAAGTTGGCGCGTTCGTACTCGGCCATGCCGCACTTGACGAGCACGCGATGCCACCCTGTGGTCAGAGTCACGCGCGTCGTGAACATGTCGATTCCCGTCTGGCGTTCCTCGGTGATGTCGAGGATCGGTGAGTCGTCGACGAACGCCCTGGCCATCCCTCCGGTGCCGAAGCGGAACTCCACGCGCCGTGGTTCCGGTGCGTAGACGAACGTGTTGGCATAGTACACGGCGTCCGCGTCGTCGAAGTAGTTGTTGAAGTTCAGCCATCTGTTGTACGGCATCGCGCCCGGAGCGAACCACTGCGTCGGCACATCGTTCTTCCCCGGATAGGATTCTTTCGGGGCGAACGCGAGTTCCGGCGGGTACGGCTTGTCGTGCCCCGATGCAGATACGTTCTCGAACGGACCGATGACCATCCTATCGGTGACCGCGCCGATCTGCTCCGACATCTGATTCAGATCCGAGGCCGGAGCCGACTGGCGTTGACCGTTGAGGATGGTAGTGAT
>CAZJYH010000247.1:6464-7278 GCA_964549365.1 uncultured Alphaproteobacteria bacterium | reverse complement strand
GCACCACTGTGGGTCCGACGCCGATCCAGGCCGAACACCACGAACTCTGGGAACGCATACGGCAGTTTCGTTTCGACGATCCGTCGGCAACGCTGACCTTCACGACACGACTGGCACGCGACAACAAATGGAGCAGAGAGTACGCACGCCGTGCGATCGAGGAGTACCGACGTTTCCTCCTGCTCGCGGTCGCGGCCGGACATCACGTGACGCCGTCGGTTGCGGTGGATCAGGTCTGGCACCAGCACATGACGTACACGCGTTCCTACTGGGATGATCTCTGTGCGAACGTGCTCGGCACGCCGCTCCATCACGATCCGACGGCGGGTGGGAATCGCGAGGATGAGAAGTTCGAGAACTGGTATCAGAGAACACTGGAATCGTACGAGCGCATTTTCGGCACGCCTCCGCCCTCCGACATCTGGCCCCCACCGTCGATACGGTTCGCACGGACCAGCGCGGTGCTGCAGGTGACGCGGGGCACGCACTGGGTGATCGAGAAAACACGCACGGTGGTCATGGCGGGCATTGTTGGATGCCTTCTTGGGGGCAGCGTGGTGGCCTACCGATTGATCCTTGGCGACGAATCGACGCACAAGATCCTGATCGTCATGGCGGTCGTCATCGGCATCGGTCTGCTCGTCGTGGCAATCGGCACTTCGCTGAACAGTGCACGGACGCGCTCTCGACGCCTGGGATACACCGGGGGGACCTTCGCCTCATACGGCAGCGGCGGAGACATGGGGTTCGGAGGCAACGATACACCCGGCGGCGGATGGGACGACGGCGGCGGCGGACATGGCGGCGACGGCGG
>CAZJYH010000247.1:0-6454 GCA_964549365.1 uncultured Alphaproteobacteria bacterium | reverse complement strand
CAGCACCTCCGGATGCGGGAGCTCCGGATGCGGGAGTTCAGGTTGCGGGAGTTCAGGTTGCGGTGGTGGTGGTTGCGGCGGCGGTGGATGCGGCGGCTGATCGTTCACTGCATGAACGGCGTATCGGCAGGCATGAGCCCCGACGCGTTACGCGCGCGCACCGGACGCGTCGTACGGAAAAGACCAACGTCCCTCAAGCCGTACGACACGATGCTCAGACTTCACACGATTGTCGTGACACTGACGATTCTGTTGACCGCACCGGGCTGCGGCGGCACCGATCGCGCAGATCACACCTACAAACAGGTCGTCGAGGCGCTTGCTGACCACGATACCGTGCCGATCGAGTCGGAGCGGGCACGCAAGATTGTGCAAAGCGCAATCGAGCAGACCACATACACCCATGAATACGATCCCTCCTACACGCGGCTCGATTATCCGGGCGGGGATGTTCCCCGCGAACGCGGCGTCTGCTGCGATGTGGTGATACGCGGCCTTCGCGCCTGCGGGCTGGATCTCCAGCAGCTCGTCCATGAGGATATGCGAGGCGCTTTCTCGGCCTACCCTCGCAAGTGGGGTCTCCTGAAACCCGACCCGAACATCGACCACCGACGCGTGCCGAACCTGATGACCTATTTCGCCCGGCACGACTATGCCCGATCCATTACGCGGAGCGGCGCCGACTACGCGCCCGGCGACGTGGTGGCGTGGCGGTTGAACAACGGCCTGCTGCACATCGGGCTTGTGACGAACATCCGCGCCGACGACGCCGGACGCCTTCTTGTGGCCCACAATATCGGCGCCGGAACGAAGGTCGAGGACGTGCTCTTCTCGTGGGATATCATCGGGCACTATCGGATCACGAATTCGCTCCGATGAGAGCGGCCCGGCGTTCAATAGTTCATATACGAAATCGAGCGCATCGAGCCACCGTCCCGGGCGACGGGGAGCACGATCATCGCGCCACACACCTCGATACGCATACACGAAACCGGATCGGCACAGGCGCCGGGCAGGATCTTCACAATTACGCCGAATTTCCGCATCACAATCATTCACAGGGCCGACGCGGTGAAATTCGGTGATACGCACGCCGGACACGGAGAAGCCGCACCTTCGGAGAAATAATACTTGCGGACCGCCACGCGTGCATCGTATGTTTGCCCTGTTGAGATTCAAACACCACCATGCCCGAGTCATCAAGAGGCATGTAGTTCGGAAATATTCGAAGCATCGACGGAGCGAATCCGTTCCGGAGTATTCCTTGTTGTGAGGAATCAGACGGAGTTTGCCGTCACATCGATTCGGCCGTCGCATCCTGCGAGCGAAATATCACAGGCCATCGCTCCGACGGACACCGGAGTGCTTCGAACGACCGAGCCGAACGCACCACGAGCTCACCACTCGTGGATCAGCGCCACGGCGCATTGACGGACACACAGGAATTCGCGCATGAATCCGCGATCGCGGAACATGCGTGGCGCGCACATGCACGCCCATTCAACAAATACGAGCGCCCACGGCTCTGCGACGGATAACGGCGCACGCCGGGCACAAGAAAGACCACGCAACCGACGAACAACCATCATTTGAACTGCATCGCACATGGCGACCGAAATGCCATTGCGCGACAGGATACGCTTTGCCGTGCCCGTATCGACCGATCGAATAATCCGGCCGGATCGACCGATCGATGCCACGGCATCGCCGACACACTTTCACCACAAACTCATTGAAACCACAATGGCAGCAACAACAATTCAGGGAACGAACGGAAAGTTCGAGGTGACGGTCACCGGGAACACCATCGACATCAAGTACACCGGCGACCCGACCAAGATCACGTGCAAGAAGATCGTATTCGTACAGACCGTGAAGTCGACCATCGACGGCACGGTCGTGAAGCCCCCGTCGGCGCAGAAGAACATGAAGGATCTGCAGAACGGGAAGCACAGCGACGACGATCAGATCGATGACGGAACATACGTGGACCATCTCTTCTGCGAGAAGGACCCGTACTACAACGGCGACGACAAGCCCCAGGACGGCGGCACGCAGGGAAACACGGAGACCGGAACGCCGAGCACGATGAGCGACTCTCCGTCGCAGGGCGATTCCGATCTTCCCAACGCAGACTCCTGCGTCGTGAAGGACTTCGAGACCTGCGCATACTGCGTCGACACCGGGAAGTTCCTCGACTGCATCAAGTGGACGTACAAGCGCTGCAAGGGCGATGCCAACGCCGGCACCGTCACGGTGGCGAGCACCACGTGCAGCACGCCGTCGCAGTCGATGCAGGACGCGAAGAAGAAGTTCGACACCAATCACACGGGGGCCGACGGCAAGCCCATCTGTCCGGAGGAGAAGGCGGTTGTGGTAACCGAGGCAGATACGCCGGGCGGCTCGCGCACGATCGTTGTGCAGGGCGGCACGGATATTCAGACGTGGGATGTTGCGGTGTTCCCCGACGCGGTCCTACGCGCATCGGTGAGCCTCGACGTCAACCAGAACGCTCTTCGCACGGAGCTGTTCTCGATTCAGACGGGCATCGACCAGCTGCGGGACCTGCGGGATGCGGCCGATATGCAGCCGATCGTCGATGAACTGACCGCGCGGCTTGCGTCGGCCCAGCTCGCCGCGAACGGCATCGAGTTCGCCTCGCACACGCTGCGCACCGAGGGAATCAGGGGTCAGCAGTTCGCGCCGGCACCGCAGCCGCTGGTGCTGCCGGTCGACGCGGCGGGCATCGCCTCGCGCGCAACGCAGGTGAAGATCACCAGCGTGAGCGGACAGGAGAAGCCGGTCCCGACGCTGATCTTCAATTCATTCACGAGCCCGTTGAACGTCGATCTCTTCGCGCCGTACAAGCGGCCGGGGATCAACTACGCGAACGACGGCATCACCAACAGCACGTTCACCGTGCGTGCGTCGGACGTGCAGCAGTTCGCGGCCCGGGTTCTTGCCAACCCCGCGCTGAGCAACCCGGAGTTCTCCCCGGAGGAGCCGTACTACTCGCTGACGATCGTCGACGGCGAGGGTGCCGGCTTCGAGAGCCTCGTGGACGAGTGGAACGGCGACGCGTTGATCGACGCGGTGCTGGCGAGCATCGATCCGGCCAACGTGTTCGCCTACCAGATGGCGAAGAAGTGGTCGCGCATGTCGCGCCCGCAGGGCTGATGCATGTGCGGAGCATCGTGCTCCGATGACGCAACGAACTCCTCCGGCTCATCAGGGCCGGGGGAGCCGTTTTCCTTTCGGTGGTGGTGCCGAATTACCGGTACAGCAGAATGCGCCGGACGCGGAGCGCGACGTTTCCGCCGGAGAGAAGAACGAAATATTCGCCACGCGAAAATCCGTGGAGGTCTACCACGATATCCACCGGCATGCTCGCGTCGAGATGGTCGACGGAGCGCACACATTCCCCGACCGCATTGAACAGCCGGACGCACGCGTCGCGAGCTGTGGGCGCATGGCAGCGCAGCCGCACGGCATCCATGGTCTGATCGAGAACGCTCAACGAGGCGGCATTTACGTCATCGGCGGGTCCATGAACGCCGGCAACCGCCTTCACATCGAACGTCCACCGTAACGTGTCGTTCGAGCGGTTGAAATCCGCGGGAGCAGTCATTACGGCAAGCCCACTGTAGCGCCCGGACTTTTCCGCGACGCAGTCTCCGTAGATGGGGAGCGATTCCGCCGGATCGCCGGACGCACCCTTGTACGAAACGTTGACCGTGCGCCGATAGGCCACCGCCCCCTCGGAGTCGGTGATCAGAACGCTCAGGGCGCACGAGTCCAGATTCTGCTCCGAGCTGATCGTGACCGGCACCGAGACGATCAGCTGGCTCCCCCGATCGAACAGATCCCCAGGCGCCGGAAGCAGCTCAGCGATCGAGTTCGGGCCGCAGCGCGCATCCACGCGCGCATAACGCGCCGTGAAGCTCCATGTGATCGTCGAATCCGAAAGACCGGGGCGGCAATTGTTATACACCTTGAGATACGCATCGTAGCGTCCCGTATCCCGAGGAGTCCAATCCTTGAACGGAATCTCCCGAGTGAGGCCCGGAGCAATCGGGGACGCGGAAGCATACTGCCGGTACACCGTGTCGCCGCCGGCCGTGCGGATGACGAATGAAGCGGAAATACTCATGGCGGTATCATTCCCGACATTCGTCACGCTGCCGATGACGGGAGTGGGATGACCGGGCAAAAAGACGAGCGTGTCATACGGTCGGCTTGTCAACGGCGAATGTCTCGGAACCAATGCGCCACGGTCGATAACGGTGAAGGGATGTCCTCGCACGACATTGTTGCTCGTATCCACGTCGCCGGGGACCGTGAGAAGAACGCGCAGGCTGTACCGATCACACGTCGCGGCCACGTACCAACATCCTTCGAACGCCAGATCGCGCTCCTCCCCCGGCTTCCACTCGTCGGTCACGAGCATGGCGCAGCCACCCATCCGAAGACCGGAGGCACCCAGAACATCCACGGTGGCGTACACATTGGTGGTGGGAACCGTGCCGATATTTCGACATCGAACGATCGTAAAAATCGGGACCCCAACGTAGGAGGATTCCGTGGAGCTCGGCGCCGGCAAAGAGATGACGGCGATGTCGATGCCGGGAGTTGCCGGAGCGGATGGTTGCGCGCCCAGCCTTGCGACTGCGCACAACAGGGGAAGGAAAATACACGACAGTGCGCGCGTTGGACATCGCATGAGAATTCGCGAATACATGGCGCGCCGGGTTCTTGTGTATCGCCAGGAACCCACTCTCATGCACAAAGTTCCAATTCGGCCCGCGATGACATCCGGCGGACGTAGTGTCTCAGTTTGGAGAATCTCAACAGCGTGAATGCCTATCCCGGCACAATGTCCCGACTTGTCATTCCCGTGCCGGTATCCCGATCCCATCGGGGCGAAAGCGGGCTCTCGCAGAGCCGCGAAGCGCATCTCTCCGGTGTACACGTGGATCCCCGCGTGCGCGGGGATGACAAGCAGCACTCTTGTCGTTACGCCGGATTGAACTCCGGAGCGAAACCGAGACTCCCCCGGCTGACCATGCAGCCCCGGGCCGCCTTGATACGCGCAATCACAACGGCGCGCTCTCGTACCCGTGCAACCCCTTCAGGTCGACCGCCAGCATGCCGTGCTCCTCGTCGATGTGGAAGATATCGGTGAACTTCGCCCCCCACACCACTTCGTCGTGGCGATAGGACATGCGCGAGTGCACCATCTGCGAGAAAGTGTCGTCGACGCCGGTGATGAGCACCAGAAATTCCATCTCCGTGGCGCGCATTCGTTCGGGCGAGAACTGCGTGAGCGGGCTCTTCTCATCGATCGGATGCACGATCGTCCAATGCAGTGGAAAGAAGGTCACCTTGTTGCGCTCGAGCTCGAGCATGCGGTAATGTCGCGTGCGCTTGTCGCCGCCGTCGTCGAGCCAGCTGGCCATCACGCGCACCTCCACCTCGATCATCTGGCTCTTGCGCAGATTCGCGATGCGGAACTCGAACGCGGAGCCGCCACGATACGGCGCGATGATCGCGTTGCGGCTGTACATGATCTTGGCGGTCGGGCGCGAGAAGCGCGCGAAGAGCAGCCCGGTCGAGAGCGCGAACGCGAACAGTCCAACGAACGTCTCGATCATCACCAGCACGTTGGCCGGCAGCGTGCGCGGGCTGATGTGGCCGTATCCGACGGTGGTGAAGGTCTGCACGCTGAAGAAGAAATAGCGGACGAGGCGATCGGCGGCATCGGGGACATCCACGCCGTTCAAGGCCCCCGGCCCGCAGGCCAGAAACAGCAGAGCGAAGAGAATGTTGATCACCACGTACATCACGAACACGGAGACGTAGAATCGTGTCCACGACATGTTGAGCAGCGAGTGATACGCGTTGATCGACTCGAAGAACGAGAGCCCGGCGCGGTCAACGTTGAAGGTGCCGTCACGGTTCAGCAGTCGCAGCCTGGAAAGATCGGAGACGCGCGAGCCGAAGCCCAGATCGCGCAAGTCATCCCTTCCATTGCTCGTAGGCGCCGCCGTCGGCGGGCCGTGATGTGTTGCACCCTCCGGCGCATCGTGGCTGGGCTTCTGCTGCATGCTCTGTCTGCTCGTCGTCGAATGGGAAGACACGGTTCGCGAGGCGGCGGGCTCGGTTCGGATACACGATCGTGGGCCGGGCGACACGCCGGGGCGCAAGATACGCCAAGCATCACAGCGGTGCATTGTGCGGAGCGTGCGGGGCGTTCGGGAAGCGGATCGCTCTGAACTCGACCACATGGTCCCGTGTCGTGGTGGGCGGGTTCATTCATCTCGGCGATCCCGTGGGCGCCCGGACGGCGCGTGGTCATGGTCAGTCGTACGATTACGTGCGTATCGATGCCATCCGGGCGGCCCCGCGTGATCGTTCAATGCAACCGGGCGGAGCCGTTCAATCCTCCGCCTTTCCA
>CAZJYH010000246.1:0-7283 GCA_964549365.1 uncultured Alphaproteobacteria bacterium | reverse complement strand
GCGGGTTGTGGTGATCGGCTCCGTGCTGCTCGGCATCGGCTCGGCGGCGATCGGCTGCTTCGCGTTGTTGCGCAAGCGCGCGCTGGTGGGCGACGCCGTCGCGCACGCGGCGCTGCCGGGCGTTGCCGTGGCGTTCATGGTGGTGGGGGGGAAGAGCACCATGGCCTTGTTGATCGGGGCCGCCGTCGCCGGGTGGGTTGCGATGCTGGCGATGGACTTCATCGTACGCAACAGCCGCATCCGTGAGGACTCTGCTATCGGCATCGTGTTGAGCGTCTTCTTCGGGCTCGGCATCCTGCTGTTGACGCACATCCAGGCGAGCGGCGCGGCCGAACAATCGGGGCTCGACAAGTTTCTGTTCGGGCAGGCAGCCTCGATGCTGCCGCGCGATGTGCTGACGTTCGGCGGCGTGAGCGTGCTGCTGATCGTTGCCATCGTCGTCTTCTACAAGGAGTTCAAGGTGCTCGCCTTCGATTCCGACTACGCGATCTCCCTCGGCTTCCCTGTGCGGGGCCTGGAGATGCTGCTGACCACGCTGATGGTGTTCGCCGTGGTGGTGGGGATCCAAGCGGTGGGCGTCGTGCTGATGGCGGCGATGTTGATCACGCCGGCCGCCGCCGCGCGATACTGGACCGAACGGCTCCCCGTCATGCTGCTGCTGGCATCGGTGTTCGGCGCCGTCTCCGGATATGCCGGCGCGTTCGTCAGCTACGTCGCGCCGCGCATGCCGACCGGCCCGTGGATCGTCACGGCCATCACGTTGATCTTTGCCGTCTCCATTCTCTTCGCCCCTCGGCGCGGCGTGTTGGCACGGCTCGGGCGGCAGCGCGAGAACCGGCGCCGCACGCTGGAGGAGAACGTGTTGAAGGCGTTTCATCATCTGGCCGAGCACGACGGCAACGCGTTTGCGCCGCGCACGCTGGCCGACATCCGTTCGCGCCGGGCGATGCCGCCCGCGTTGATGGAGCGCGTGTTGCGGCGCCTGATCCGCCACGGATACGTGGAGTCGACCGGTTCGGGCGCATGGCGTCTCACCGAGGACGGACGCCGTCGCGGTGCGCGCGTCACGCGACTGCACAGACTCTGGGAGGTGTATCTCACGGACTATGTACAGATCGCGCCGGACCACGTCCACGACGATGCCGAATCGATCGAGCACGTTCTGACGCCGGAACTGGAGGAGCAACTGGAGCTTCTGCTGCAGCGCCCAGCGATCGACCCGCACGAGCGGACCATACCCTATCGATAGGTTCCCGATGCCCACTTCATTACAATCGACTCGCGAACGATCCGCCTCGGCCCGAGCCCTCGGCCTGCTGTTCGTTCTGTTCGTCGCGGCGTTCCCCGCTCGGCTGGCCGCGCAGGCCGTTCCGGAGCTCGTCACCGATCGTCCGGATCAGACCGAGTCCTCCGCGCTCGTGCCGGTCGGGTGGGTGCAGATCGAGACAGGGGTGGACTACGAGACCTCCGGAGAGGCGCGCACGCTCGGTGTCGGCTCCACGCTCGTGCGCGTCGGCCTGTTGGAAAATTTCGAACTGCGGCTGACCGGCCGATTCGCAAGCGAGCGGATCACGGTCAATGGTGACGTCGACGAGCGAAGCGGTTTCGAGGATGCCTCGGTCGGGGCCAAGATCGGGGTCGCCCGTGAGGATGGGGCGATACCGGAGATCGCGTTCATCGGGCACCTGATTCTTCCGGTCGGCGGCGAGGGCTTCCACCCGGAATCGGTGCAGCCGGAGTTCCGTTTCGCCGTCTCGAAATCGCTCGGCGAATCGTTCGGCCTCGGCGCGAACATCGGCGGCGCCTGGGACGGCGCGGGCACTTCGGGCGCCGCTGTCTATACGTTGACCCTTGGAGCCGATATCGGCGAGCTGGTCGGCGCGTATGTGGAGGCGTTCGGCACGGTGCGCTCCGACGCGGCCCCGGTTCATATGTTCGACGGCGGCGTGACGCTGCTTCTGGCCCCGAACGTTCAACTCGATGCCTCGGCGGGCGTTGCGGCCAGCCCTGCCGCTCCTGACTGGTATGGTGCGGTGGGGTTCTCGGTACGGTTCCCGCGCTGAGGCACCGGATGTTCACATTCAATTCCGAACAACGATGACACAGGAAGAACGGAGCGAAGCGCTTGCGCTCTACACAGGCGCATACGAACTGTTGACGGCCGCGCTTGCCGAGATGCCGAGAGAGATGTGGCAGTATCGTCCGGGGCCCGGCAAGTGGAGTGTGCACGAGGTGATCGTGCACATCACCGACAGCGAGGCGAACAGCTTCGTTCGTTGTCGACGGATCATCGCCGAGCCCGGAGCGAATGTGATCGCCTACGACGAGAACGCATGGGCCGCCGCGCTGGACTATCACAAGCAGAGCACGGACGACGCGCTGGAGCTGTTTCGCCTGCTGCGTGCCGCGTCCGCCCGACTGATCGCCGATCTGCCCGATCATCTCTGGGCGCAGACGACGATGCATCCGGAGAACGGCATCATGACGCTCGACGATTGGCTGCGCGTCTATGCGGACCACATCCCCGTGCACATCGCGCAGATGCGGCGCAACCTGAACAGTTATCAATTAAGAATGACAAATGAGGAATGATGAAATCGTGGCGTGTGGCATGGCCCTCGTGGTAGTGACTCATTTCGAGAATTAGGTACATCGTTCTCGATAAAATTACGGGTATGTCATCCCCGCGCATGCGAGTATCCATCCGGCCAATGACATGGATGTGCTGCGCGGCTCTTCGAGAGCCTGCTTTCGCGGGAATGACAACTCCGGGTTGTCTCACGATTCATGGCGCGATCCTAATCAAACTGAGCCATTATCCCCTCGTTGTCGGGAGATCCATGAATCCGCTCATCTCCGAGGTTTCGTCATTCGTCATTCCCAATTCATGATTCCTCCTCATGTCCGATAGTCTGTGGATCATACTCACGGGAGTGCTGGCGGCGGGCGCCTGCGCGCTGGTCGGCTGCTTCCTGGTGCTTCGCCGCATGGCGATGCTCGGCGACGCGATCAGCCACGCGGTGTTGCCGGGGATCGCCGTGGCGTTCCTGCTGTCGGGAAGCCGCGCGCCGCTTCCGATGCTCCTCGGGGCCGGTGCGCTCGGCGTGCTCACCACGTTCGCCATCGAGACGCTGCATCGGCGTGGACGGCTGCAGCAGGATGCCTCGATCGGCGTCACGTTCACGTGGCTATTCGCGCTCGGGGTGATCCTCATCACGCTCTATGCCGGGCAGGTGGATCTGGACCAGGAGTGCGTGTTGTACGGCGAGATCGCGTACGTGCCGCTCGACCAATGGGTGACAGACAGCGGCGCCCTCCTCGGGCCACGCGCCATCTGGACGCTCGGCACGCTCTTCGTGCTCAACCTGACGTTTGTCGTGGTCGGATACAAGGAGCTGAAGGTTACCGCCTTCGATCCCGCGCTGGCGACGTCGCTCGGTATCTCGGCCACGTTGTGGCATTATCTGTTGATGGGCATGGTGTCGCTGACCACCGTCGGCGCATTCGAGTCGGTGGGAGCCATCCTTGTGGTGGCGATGCTGGTGGTGCCCGCTTCCACCGCGTACCTGCTCACCGAGCGCCTGAGCCGGATGCTGTTCCTGGCGGTATTGCTCGGCGCCACGTCGTCGGTCGGCGGCTATCTGGTCGCGAGCTGGATGAACGGTTCGATCGCAGGGGCCATCGCGGTGGTCGCCGGCGTGCAGTTCGTGCTGGCGCTCCTCTTCTCTCCGACGCGAGGTGTGCTTGCCCGGCGCCTCGGGCGTTCGGATTCCCCCCCCGAGGAGCCACCCTTCCTGGAGCGCTCCGCGGGCGTCCCGGCCGCGGTCTCCTCCGGCACCTGATTTTTTCATGGAACAAGTACGAAGTTCGGCACGTCGGAAGCGGCAACATTATCCGACACCAACCGGAAACCCAGAATGCGCAGCGTTTCGCTTTTACTCCTCCTGCTGGTTCCCTTTGCCCGGTTGCTCGCGCAGCCGCCGGCCGATCCTACGCTCCCCGAAGGGGCCGAGGCCCCGCCGCTCAAGCGCATCATCGCCGAGCGCATAGCCGGGGAGATCCCGGTCGTCGACGGGCGCCTCGACGAACAGGTCTGGAAGGCCGGGCCCGTGGTCACGGATTTTCTGGAGAAGGAACCGTCGTTTCGAGCCGTCCCGACCGAACGCACGGAAGTGCGATTCCGCTACGACGACAACGCGATCTACATCGGCGCGCATATGTATTGCGAGCGACCCGAGGACATCCGCGCCTTCATATCGCGGCGCGATAACTCATGGTCGTCGGAGCGGTTCATCGTCTCGCTCGACACCTATCGCGACCGACGCACCGCCTACAGTTTCAGCATCACGGCGTCGGGCGTGCGGACGGATTATTATCACGGCGAGGACGGAGAGTTCCCGCGCGAATACTCCTACGATCCGGTCTGGGAGGCGAAGGCGGCGATCGATTCAACCGGTTGGACCGCCGAGATGCGCATCCCCTTCTCGCAGCTGCGGTTCAACGACAGGGACGCGCAGGTGTGGGGCGTCAACATGGACCGCTACATCCCGCACAAGAACGAGGACATCTACTGGATTCCGGTGCCGAACACGGAAACGGGATGGGCGTCGCGGATGGGCGATCTGGTGGGGATCAGCGGCATCAAACCTGCGCTGCGCCTCGAGCTGCTGCCGTACGCCGCCGCGAGTGCCACACTGCACTCACGCCGGGATGCGGCCGATCCGTTCGACAACGGAAGCAATCTTGTCGGTCGCGGCGGCCTGGATCTGAAGATGGGATTGGGGCCGCACATCACACTCAACGGCACCGTCAACCCGGACTTCGGTCAGGTGGAGGCCGACCCCGCGCAGGTGAACCTGTCGGCGTTCGAGTCCGTGTTCGACGAACGCCGACCGTTCTTCGTCGAGGGGAGCAACGTGTTGAGCTCGCCGGTCAACTACTTCTACTCCCGGCGGATCGGCGCCGTTCCGCACGGCTCCGCGGGTGGTGACTACGTGGACTTCCCCTCGAACACGACGATCCTCGGCGCCGCGAAGATCAGCGGTCGCATGGAGAGCGGTCTGTCGGTGGGCGGGCTTGCCGCCGTCACGGGGCGCGAAACCGCGCGCTCATACGACGTCGCGTCGTCGCGCTACGACACCACGGAGGTGGAGCCGCCGACCGCGTATGCCGTGGCGCGTGTGCAGCAGGAGCTGGACCACGTCGGGTCCGTGGCCGGCGGGATGGTGACGATGGTGCATCGGCAGATGGAGAAGGGGTCCGCTTCGGCGAACCTGCTCGCGCGCGATGCGATCACCGGCGGTGCGGACTGGTCCATCATGTTGGACGACGGCGTGTACAACGTGTACGGGCGCTTCGGCGGCAGCCTGGTGATGGGGGATACGGCCGCGATGCAGCGCGTGCAGCAGTCGAGCGCGCATTATTTCCAGCGTCCTGATGCCGCCGTGGTTCGGTACGATCCCAAGCGAACGTCGTTGGCCGGATACACCGCGGGCCTGGGGGTGAAGCGCCGCAGCGGCGAGCACTGGACCTGGGTTGCGGGCGTCGGGGTGGAATCGCCCGGCCTCGAGCTGAACGACGTCGGGCGCATCTCCTCGGCCGACGACATCAACATCGACGGCGAGATCACGTATCGTGAAACCCAGCCGTCCGGAATCTTCCACAATTACAGCGTCACCGGCGGCACATACGGCGCCTTGAACTTCGACGGCAACAGCCCCGGCACGTCGTTCGCGCTCTACGGCAACGCGACCTTCGAGAATTTCTGGAGCGCGAACGCCTACGTGGGCTACGGCACACCGGGGATGAGCGACGACCTGACGCGCGGTGGGCCGCTGGCCGGCGTGGCGTGGAACGTGGACGCGAACGCCTCGATCAGCAGCGACTACTCCTCGCCGAATCAGGTGAGCCTGGGGGGGAACTGGGGAACCAACGGCCTGGGCGCCTATTACTACGGCGTCTGGACTTCGATCGCCGCGGCGATCGGCGATCAGATCTCGCTGAGCCTCTCGCCCAGCTACAACGTCAGCACCGCGCCGCGGCAGTACATCGGCACGTTCGACGGCGGCCGCTCCGAGACGTACGGCAAGCGCTATGTGTTCGGGCATATCGATCAGACGACGATCTCGGCGCAGCTTCGCGCGAGTTATGCGGTGACGCCGAACATGACGCTCGACGCCTACGGCGAGCTGTTCACCGCGAGCGGCGGATACGATCGCTACGGCGAGCTGGCCGCGCCGCGCACGCTGGAGCTGCGCCGCTACGGCACCGACGGCACGGGCATCACCGACGGGCCCGACGGCGACTTCCTGGTGACCGACGGACCCTCGACGTTCTCGTTCTCCGATCCGAACTTCCGATTCAGCTCCTTCCGCAGCAATCTGGTCTTCCGGTGGGAGTGGCGTCCCGGGAGCACGCTCTACCTCGTGTGGCAGCAGGATCGAGAGTTGTTCGAGGGGAAGGGGACTCGGGTCGGGCCCGGCGATCTCTTCTCGCCGATCACCGCCGGCGGCGTCAACTTCCTCGTGCTGAAGCTCACGTACTGGATTCCCGCCGGCTGAGCATTCAGGGGGCTTGCCGGGCGCGCTGCACGTACCGCGACAATCGAACGTTTGGGGGAACCCCGACACTTTCGGATGTTTGCCCGATATGTCTCGAACCCGCCTCATCATCGCGATCGACGGGCCGGCCGCGTCCGGCAAGAGCACGACTGCGCGTCTGGTGGCCGAACGTCTCGGCTATACCTACATCGACACGGGCGCGATGTACCGGGCCGTGACGCTTTCGGTGCTTCGGAGCGGCGTGGACCCGAACGACCGCGCAGCCGTCGAGGCCGTCGCCGCCGATATCTCCGTTCAGTTGCATCATTCGCCGGAGGGGAAACAGCTCGTCCTGTTGAACGGAGAGGACGTGTCGACCGAGATTCGCACGCCGGAGGTTACCGCCTGCGTCTCGGCCGTCAGTTCGTACGAAGGGGTGCGCAGGCGTCTGGTGCAGATGCAGCATGCGATCGGCGCCGGTGGGGGGATCGTGATGGACGGTCGCGACATCGGAACCGTGGTCTTCCCGGATGCGGATCTGAAGATCTTCATGGTGGCCGATATCCGCGCGCGCGCGGAGCGCCGTCGCGCGGAACTTCTTTCAATGGGGAGCGATGTCAGCGTTGACGGGCTCGCCGATCAGATCGCCGCCCGCGACCACCTCGACTCATCGCGTGAGAACAGCCCCCTGCGCAAGGCCGATGATGCCGTCGAGATCGATACCTCCGCGCTCGACATCGAACA
>CAZJYH010000245.1:0-7286 GCA_964549365.1 uncultured Alphaproteobacteria bacterium | reverse complement strand
ACCAGGCGACCGGAACGTACAAGGGCTCGTTCGAGGTGGCGGTGCAGTATCAGTAAGCCGATCGGCGATCGATCGCACAATCTCTCCTGTTCTCTCCCCTGAGACGATCCGGCAGTAAGGCGGGGTCCCCTCCCCCCGCCTTGCTCCGGTGGTTTGCAGGACCGAGAACGAAGACGGCGGATGACCCGAGGATCGATAAACGAACGACCAACAGACGATACACGATTCAACGCGCAGAACAACCGTGACCAGGGCTCTCTTCATATCGATCGCGATCATCTGCGCGGCACTATTGCCGGCTCTCCCCGCGCACGCCCAGGAGGACGCCGCCGAACTCGAGGATCTGAGCATCCAGCTTGTGGTTCCGGACGTCGGCGGTGTTCTCCTTCCGGCGCTCATTCGCGGCTCGGTTGTGTACCTGCCCACCGCCGAGCTCTTCAACTTCCTTCGCATCCGCATCGACACCCTATCGGATGCGAACGTTCTGACCGGGTACCTGCTGGATGAATCGCGCACGTATCGCATCGACGCGGTCGAGCGCACGGTGACCTTCGACGGCGACGACCACCAACTGGACAGCACGGGCATCGTCGGCCGTGACGGACGCATCTACCTGCGGAGCGATCTGTACGGGGCGATCTTCGGCCTCCATTGCGCGTTCGATTTCCAGGGTCTCGAAGTGCGTCTTCGGAGCGATGTGGATCTGCCGGCTCTGCGCGACATGAAGCGTGAGCAGGCGCATCGACTGGCGGCGTCGTATCTGGTCAGCACGCCGGTGCAGCGGATCGTGCCGACCGCGTTCGGCATGGCGCGCCCCGGTGTGCTCGACTGGGAGATCGGCGGCGATGTGATCTCGCCGGAACGTCGGAACGTTTCGTACGCTTTTGCCTTCGGCGGCGAGCTGCTCGGCGGCTCGTTCGAGGCACGGCTTCGCGGCAACCGCGATTCGCTGGACGACTGGAGGATGATCCCCTGGCGCTGGCACTATGTGGACAACGGCTTCGCGCCGGTGCGTCAGGTGATGGCCGGTTCGATCACCTCTCCGCTTCCGTCGGCGATCGCCGGTTCGGCCTTCGGCCTCAGCGCCACCAACAAGGCCACCGTGCGCCGCTCGGTGTTCGGGGCCTACGCCATCGCCGATCGAACCGAACCGCTCTGGGATGTCGAGTTGTACGTGGACGGCCGGCTGATCGACTACACGACCGCCGACTCGAACGGCATGTTCCGATTCGATCTGCCGATCCGCTACGGCGCCAACGCGGTGCAGCTCAAGTTCTATGGACCCTGGGGCGAGGAGCGCACGATGGAGCGCGACATCCGAATCCCGCACAACTTTCTGCCGGCTGGGACCGTTGAGTATACGGGCATCGCGGGTCTGCTTCACGGCAACACATGGGACGGCTCACGACCGTTCGCCTCGGCGAGCGCGCAGATCGGGCTCGGCTCGATTGTCTCGCTGGGCGGCGGGGGATTCGTGGTGGGAGGGGAGGGGGGCGTGGTGCGTCCGTCGCTCACGTCGTCGTTGCGGCTGGGCGACCGGCTGATGATCTCCGCGGACTACATGCCGACGTTCAGCGCATCGGGCGCCCTCACCTGGGCGATCGGATCGCGCGCCACGCTGGACGCGAGCGTGACCGATCAGCAGGCCACGGCATGGACACAGCGGCGCACGGTGGCCAATCTCGACCTCTCCGCCGGCCTCGTGCTTGGTCCCCTTCACGGTGGGCTGCAGCTGCACGGCAGCGCCGAGCGGACCCTTGCCGGCGATGCGGCCTCGGCCGAGGGGACCTTCGCCACGCGCCTGTTCGGCGTACCGCTGGTGGTGGGAGCGCGCGGCGAGTGGGCAGGGGCCGGGAAGCTGCGCCCGGTGCAACTGGCGAACGAGGCGCGCATCACGTTGACGCCGTTTTCCTTCGTGCAGATTCGCGCCGGGGCCGAATACAGTTGGATTGCGCGGCGAATCTCCTCGCTCTCGTTGGAGTTCGGCCGTACGATCGTGCCGGGCCTGCGCCTCGACGTTTCGGTGCATCGCGACCTGATTGCACCGATGACGATCGCGCAATGTGGTCTGCAGTTCGATCTGCCGTTCGTCCGCACGAATCTGACGGCCCGCCGCGAGAACGATGTGCTGACATCGACCGCCGGCGCAAGCGGTTCGGTGCGGTTCGACGACGAGAACGGCATGGTGCTGGCGACGGCAAACAGTGGCGTGAACAGAGCGTCGCTGGCGTTGCGCGCCTTCCTCGATCTGAACGACGATGGGCGCTATGACGAAGGTGAGCCCCTTGTGCCGGATATCGATATCGGCCTGGGCGGCGGCACGGTGCGGCACGGCAGTGATTCGCTCATCCGCGTTCTCGATCTGGATCCGAACGTTCCGTATCTGCTCACGATCGACGACACGCACCTGCCGAACATCTCCTGGCGTGCCAGGCATCACGTGATTCAGGTGACCGCCGGCGCGGATCGGTTTCAGCGGATCGACATCCCGATCGTGGTGGCCGGTGAGGCCAGTGGGCAGGTGCTCCGCGAGCGCAACGGCGCGACGCAGGGGATCGCCGGGATCATCGTGCGGTTTCGTTCGGAGGATGACGGACAGTTCCTTCCGGACAGCGTTGTCTCCATCGACGGCGGCGAGTTCTTCTACATGGGGCTTCCCCCCGGACGTTGGACGGCGGTGCCGGATCCGGATCAGATGAAGGGGCTCGGCCTTGCCCTCGCCGCCAACACGGAGACGTTCGCCATGCGCGGCGGCAAGGACGGCGACGTGGCCGAGGGGATCAGCATTCGGCTGCGCTGACGATGAGGAGGGTGAAGCCGTGGCGGGGTTCCGATGCCGTGTGCCCGAAGATGGGACCGGAGCGATGTCCCCTGCCGATCAAACCGGCGGATCGACCACGGCGCTCTTTGAAGAACGCGATGGGCGGAAAATTTGAGCGACCCAACCCGGACGGCGAGCGTGATCGTCTCGCAGTCTCCCATTGCACTCCACTGCTCGATCTTTGGGGACGGGCGTGAAGCCGGGGCGGTACCGATCCGGGCGCGTGCGGTGATTGACCCTCTCGTCACTGCGGCGCCGATCGGATCGCACCAACCGCGGCACGGCGCACTTCCGGCGTATTGTGCCGACGAGCCGCGGCAGGCTGAGTGGCAGCGCATTCGCGGCGATTGCATTCGATGCTCGAGAACCGTTCGGGTTGGGTAGTATGCCGGGGCATGGCGTGTGGCTGCGCTGTGCCCCGGCATCGATTTTTGTGCGCGACGGCCGGGGCGTTCGTCTGTCGAGATGACGTGCCGGGCCGACCGAGCACGCGCGGAACCTACACCAGTTGGAAGGCAAGCAACGCGCACACGGCTGCCAGCAACGTCAGCGCAACCGTGAACAACACGTCGCCGATGCGACCGTACTGTGCCTTGCGTTTCGCGGTCGTCTGCTTCAGCGCATAATAGGCGGTGAGGTTCGAGACGAGAAACAGGAGCGCGTCGACGGCCAGAACCTCGTCGGTGATCATCAGCTGTCCCTTCGCACCCTCCACCACCTTCACCAGTCCCAGCAGCGTCAGGCACATCCCCACCTTCATCGAGGCCTGCATCATGATGTGCCCGAAGAGTGTGTCGTCCATCGCCTTCGGCGCCGCGTGCTCGGCGGCGAACGGTCTGCCGCATTGTGGACATGCCGCGGCGGCAACCGAGCAGAGGCGCTCGCAATCAGGACACGGCTGGAGTCTGGGATTCGGCGTGTTCAGTGGGCTCGGCGTGATCTGGCTCATGCGCGATCGGGTTGGACGAAATGTTGTTGCTCGTCGACGGGCGTCCGAGCATCGGCCGCGAATATGCCACGCCGCGGCGCATGCCGCAAGCCGCCGACCGCGGGTGTGTGGCTCGACACCGGTGGTTTCGACACGAGCAGCACCATGCGGGAAGAGTGGGCGGGCGGATTGAGCGTTGCGCGGGCCGGCGCAACAGTATGATCCGCACACCGGGCGGGCGCACCGGGCGGGCGTTGGAACCGGAACGGACACGGAGTGGATCGGTTTGCGGAGACGAACCGTACACCGGCCCGGGTGCGTATCGGTGCTTAGACTTGACTTGGCCGGTCGATAATTCGTATACTTGCAGATATTCAATACGATATCGTCGCATCCTGTCCCCTGCGGCGAATCCGCAGAAGCCAACGAGCAAATCATGCAATATCTACCGGTACGTGAACAGATCAGCGAGGCGGCGATCGAGCAGGGCGTCGTGCTCTTCCCATCGCTTTTCCTGCACCGCGAGCTGCAGTTGATCGAGCGGCAGCCGACGTTCGGCAACAGGCGTCCGGACCTGTTCTTCCGCGATCAACTCGGCCTGGCCGAGTTGGTGGAGATCGCGCGCCGCGGCGACGCGCAGCACGCGCGGGCGCTTCAGGAGAGCCGCGTGCGGATGCGGCAGATCACCGACGAGCACAGGATTCACGGCACGCTCGTCTGCATGAAGATGGATGATGCATGCCGTGCCGAACTGGTGGCGTACAGCCTGAATTCCGTGGTGATACCGGAGGACAGGATGCGGACGGTGCTGGAGACGCTCCCGCTGCTCCTGATGCTGGAGACGAGCTTCGAGCCCGGCTCCGGAGAGTTCGGTGCCGGCGAGCCCGGCTCAGGCGAACCCGCCGGGGTGTGCCCCTGCGGCGGCATCGCGATTCCGGCGTTCGACGGCGACGGCTTCAACGCTCGCGAGCGGCGCATTCGCCGGAGGCTGCTGCAGACGCTGTATGCCGTGAACTTCGACTTCAAGGCGGCCGCCGAGATCCTGGGGGTGGAGCATGACGGGCTGCGCGAGATCGCCCGGCTGTATGCGTGGCCGACGGAATAGCCGGCGGCATCAGTTCCACCAGGGCTCGCCGGCGGCGCGCTGCGCGTCCTCCTCGCTCCGCGCTCCCGTGCTGACCGCGTGATAGTCGGCAACCTGCACGGCAAGATCCTGCACCGTCTGTACGGGATCGCGCACGCAGTTGCGCAGTTCCTGCTTCAGCCTCGGGCCCAGGGTCCAGCGCGGCACGTGTTGCAGTCCGCTGACGGCGGCGGCACGGGCCTGCGGGTCCGCATCGTGCATCGCGTTCTCGATCAGCCGCAGCGCCGTGCGTGAGTTCAGCTTGCCGATGCATTGCAGCAGCGTGGCGCGCATCGCGGTACGATACTCCTCGCTCCAGTCGGAGAACGGCCCGGTCTTCTCCGGAGCCGCCTCGGCCTGGTTCAGGCGCACGAGCAGGCGCATCAGCTCGCGCAGGTGCGCGGGGCCGCCGATCGCTCCAAGCGCGTTCACGTTGGCCGGGTGCGGCCGCCGGCGAACGTCCTGCAGGATCACCGGCACCAGCGACTCGATCCCGAGATCGCGAGCGATCTCCAGGGCCGCGAATCGGAATCGATCGGCGCGGATCGCCTCGGCCAGCACTTCGTGATCCATCTTCAGGGGATATAGATTCCACGCGCGGCCCAGAAGCGATTCGCGCTCGTCCCATGCCAGCGATTCATCGCTCAGAAAGCCGATCAGCGCGTGCAACGCCGCCAGAAGCTGGATCGACGGCGACGCGACGGCGGCCAGGCTGAGATACTCATCGGTCAACTGCTCGCCGTGCGGGTGCTCGCGAAGCAACGGAAGCTCCGTTGGATGATATGCGATCGTGGCCAGCAGCGTGAAGAGCGCGTCGGCGAACTCGGGGTCGTCGGCCGCCTCGCGAAGCCGTGTGGTCATGTCCGTGCCGTGCAGCAGCGCGGCCGCGATCTCCAGCCACGCCGCGCGGCCGTTCTCGATGCCGTGGAGGAACATGGATCGGCAGAGCGAGGCTTCGCGCGCCAGATCGGGATCGCGAAGCACCGTGCCGATCACCTGGAACAGACCCCACCCTTCGGTGACGGGGATGAGATCCAGCAGCATGTTCAGCGCCTGCGGGTAGTTGCGGCGCGCATGGTTGAGCGTGATACAGCAATAGGTGGTGAACTCCGAGTAGTGCGCCAGCTCCGCGATCCACGTCTCGACGGTCGGGTTCAACTGCATGCCGGCGATCAGGATGCCCCACTTCACCGCGTTGAGATCACCGCTGTGCTGGGCAACCTCCGCGAAGCGGCGCGCCACCGGGATCGTGATGTCGTCGTACGGGATCACCGGCAGCATGTCGAACGCCACCCGGTGCGCATGCACCTCGCGCAACGTTGCCTCGAGCGCGCGCCATGTTTTGATGCGCTTGCTCTTGACGGCCAGCACCGCGGCGCAGATGATGTCGAAATCGCCCTGCGTGCCGTCGCGCATCTCACTCGACGCCTCGCGCACGCCGGGGAAGTAGTAGTGGCCGGGATCGGCCGTCGGGATCATCGGGAGCTGGTGGTAGCTGATCGGCTTCCCGCCCGAGGCGGTGATGGCGGCGCGCACCTGTGCCAGATACGGCTCCGGCTGCGGCTCGGTCGGCTCCGCAACGGTGCTCGGCAGCTCGCGTGCGAGGCGCAACTGACGCCCGCGGTGGCTCGGCACCGTCGATGGGTCGTTGCGTGCCGCCAGGCGCACGATCACCCATATCAACAATATGAGAAGCATCCCTTCCATCGTCGTACACCGACTCTCCTTTCAATCGATCCTCCGTTGCCGCCGAAGCTGCGAAACGCTCCCGGCCCCCAGGCGATCGAGCGCGCGCAACGATCATCACGTTTTCGCGCTTCCCGCCGAATGGGCCGTCGCCTCGGCGTCGTAAGCCGACATCCGGACCGCTCGTAACATGCGTTCCCATATCGACCGGAGCAAACCGTTCCTCGCAGCTCCGTCGAATGGGCGTTGTCGTCCGCTCCGAATCAATCCGTCGTGTCGCGCGGCGCGGTCCCTTCCTTCATCGGAACGGTTCCGGGGCCTTTGGGAATGCTGAGCGCGGGGTCGCGTTCCAGATTGTGTGGAGTCGTGACATCCTCCGAGAACGTATGGAATTATTCGTTCACTCTTCGATAAGTTGGTGCCGGAAACCACGGAAGCGGTCAGCGTATCGAACGCCGAATTTACGAAGCCGCCAACTCCCTCCGCGCACCCTCCCCCCGGCAAACGCAGCCCGTGCCCCGTTTGCTGTAACGTTGCGGCCCGATCCGATCTGTCGTGCTCATCCGATCCCGTACCCCGACCGGCGCCCCCCGGACGGCAGAGCGGCGCAAGTCAGGTCGACGGCAGGCGTTGACGCATGAACCCCAATGTGAAACACTCATGATGAAATCTCGCACGATTCTGTTCGCAGCACTCCTTGGGATGCTGGTTGGTTCGAACATGGCGGC
>CAZJYH010000244.1:0-7289 GCA_964549365.1 uncultured Alphaproteobacteria bacterium | reverse complement strand
ATGTCGCCCATGCGGAACACGGCGTAATAGATGAAGACTCCGTTCGGGCCGAGCAGGCCGATGATCGCGATGATGATGAGGACGATGCGTCCGCGAGAGGACAACCGCATGATGCTGCTCCTTCTGATCGATCCATTGATGCGCCGTCATGAACGCCGGCGGGATGATGGACGCAGCATACGAACGACGCGGGTGGTGTTACGCCCGTCTGCACACAAACCGGTACTGATACGCATTATAACGCGCGAGCAACCCAAGCGAGAGGATCATGCCGACGGTGAACAACAAACTGCGGCTGCGGTTCGCCTCGATGCGCTCGATGCGATAACCGCACTCGATCAGCATCGTTATCATGGTGTGGAGCGTAAAGAAACGAAGGTGCGTGCGGTCGAGAATTCCATGCTCCTCGTACTCGAATCGGTCGGTCAGAATTTTGATGATCGGGCGGATGTGGCCGAGGTTCGGCAGGCTGACGAGGAGCGCGCCGCCGGGGGCGAGATAACGAGCCAGCGAGCGGAGCACGGCCCAGGGATCGCGCAGATGCTCCAGCACGTCGGCGCAGATGATGCAGTCGAACGTGCCGTCCGGGTAACCGAGCCCTTCCATCTCCTCGATGTCGCCCACGATCACGTGATCGAGATGCTCCGCCGCGAGCGCCGCGCTCGACTCGAACGGCTCCACGCCCACGGTCAGCTCCAGCCCCAGCGTCCGTTTGGCGACGGCCGATGTTGCGCCGTTGCCGCAGCCGACATCCAACACGCGCCGCGTGCCGGGCGGGATCATGCCGATCACATCATGCCGAACCACCGCGTAGTACGTGGCGTCCTTCGTCTCGTAGTATTGATCCGTGCTCATGGTTCTCCGGTAGGGCGAGGCGATACCAGCGGTGTCGATGCGAATCGCGCAGTGTTGGGATGACGAGTCGGGCGTGTTGGAGCGGACCCCGCCCGCGCCCGGGAATCCGGGCGCGGAGTCGGAACCGGAAACATAGGTGGCCGAGGTTCAACGGCGATCGGCCCGCGGGACCGCATCTCCCGCCACGCCGTGATTACGCCCCCGGCGGCGTGGCGTATTCCATCAGGTAGGCCTTGATGAACATGTCGATGTCGCCGTCCATCACCGCCTGCACGTCCCCCGTCTCCGCGCCGGTGCGTGTGTCCTTCACCAGCGTATACGGCTGGAAGACGTAGTTGCGCACCTGGCTCCCCCACTCGATCTTCTTCTTCGCTCCCTCGATCGCGGCCTTGCGATCCTCCTCCTCACGACGGATGATCTCGTACACTTCGGACTTCAACATCTTCATCGCGCGTTCGCGATTGTGAAGCTGCGAGCGCTCCTCCTGGCAACTGACGATGATCAGGTGTTTGTCGCCGCGCGGGCTCGTGTAGTTGTACCGCAGGCGCACGGCCGTCTCCACCTTGTTGACGTTCTGCCCCCCCTTGCCTCCGGATCGGAACGTGTCCATCTCCACGTCGGCCGGGTTCACCTCGATCGGCGCGTCCTCCTCAACGACGGGATACACGAACACCGACGCGAACGACGTGTGGCGTCGGGCGTTGGAGTCGTACGGGGAGATGCGCACCAGGCGGTGCACACCGTTCTCGGATTTCAGGTTGCCGAACGCGTACGGCCCGGTGATCTCGATGGAGGCGGATTTCAGCCCGGCGGCCTCCCCCTCCTGCTCGTCGAGCAGCGCGATGGCATAGCCGTGACTCTCGGCCCACCGCATGTACATGCGCAGCAGCATCTGCGCCCAGTCCTGCGCCTCGGTGCCCCCCGCGCCTGCCTGCACCTTGAGGATCGTGTCGCGCACGTCGTCCGGATCGGAGAGCATGTTCTTGAACTCCAGCGTCTCCACCCGCTCGGTGAGCTTCACCAGATCGGCCTCCATCTCCTCGCCCATCGAGTCGTCGCCGGCCTCGCGGCCCAACTCGATCAACGCACCGATGTCGTCGGCGGCGCGCGCGGCGGCGTTCCATTCCTCCACCCACTCCTTGCGGAAGGCGATCTCGCGCATCACCTTCTGCGCGGCGATGTTGTCGTCCCAGAAATTCGGCGCCTGCGACCGCGCCTCGAACTCCGCTATCTCCCGTTCCTTGCGGTCGATGTCAAAGATACCTCCGCAGGTCGGTGATCTTTCCGCGCAGCGTCTTCAGCTTTTCGTCGATGTTCTCGTACATGATATTCGGGTCGATGTGTTTGTTGTCGGATATGATCTGAAGGGAACAAAAGTACGATTTCACCGGGAAGTGGCGAGGATGTCAGGTTATGGGTTCTGAGTGATGGGTTATGCGGACAAGCCGGACTCTGCGTTCCTCGGCGTCCTCTGCGGTGGAATCGTATTGGACGTGGGCTCGGGAAGTTCGTGAAGAGTGGAGAGGGATAGTATACTTGACGGGTATACAACTTCACGAGCTCACGTTGAACGAGGATGCTTTCGGTGTGCCCCGGGTCGCGGAGTCAACTCCGCGACAACATTCGACTTCCGCACTCTGCCCTCCGCCTTTCTCTTTCCTCTCTCTTCTCTCCTCTGTCCTTCCTCAATACGTGTACGCCCCGGGGGGGCGGTAGTCGAACGAACCGAAGGCGTCGAACGCCTCGGTGACGCCGATGATGATGCGCGAGAATCGGCTGTCGTGGAAGTTGTAGGCGAAGTCCACGCGGAAGATCCCCTTGGCGATCGTGGCGTCGGCATTGGAGAACCGCAGGCCCAGCCCCGCGCCGGATTGAAACTGCGTCTTGTGCAGCTTCTCCGACTGCCGCCACGCGGCCCCGACGTCGTAGAACGCTGCCGCGCCGATGTCGAAGACGATGAACCGGACGATCGGCGTAAGTCGGTACTCCACGTTGAGCATCATGCGGTTGTCGCCGAAGTTCTCCAGGCGTGGATATCCGCGCAGATACGAGCTGTTGTCGAGCGGCAGGAAAAGATAGCGCGGCCAGTTCCAGACGGTGGACTGCTCGAAGCGGGCCACCAGAGCCCCCGGATTCGTGAGCAACACCCCGCTTGCCACCACTCGCTCGGTGGTGAAGCGCGACTCCGTCCCCGACGGCTTCGTCCCGTCCGCCGGCGTCCCCGCCAGCCCGGTCCCCACCTCGATCGACGCGAAGGCGTACACGTCCCCGGAACGCCAGGCCTTGCGGGCGTCGGCGCCGATGTAGACCACGTTGTCGAGGCCGCCGTGCACCGGGCTGATCTTCCCGATCGTCACGCTCCCCATCCCGCCGATCGGCACCTGCTGCTCGCCGTGGAAGTCGGCGTTGACGATCCTGGTGTACGTGCGCTTACGCGAACCGATCCCGACGAATACGCCCGCGGAGTTCTCGAACGCGCGGTGCAGATCCTTCAGACGGTTGTGATCGGTGCGGTTGTAGGTCACCGCGAGCGACGTCGTGAACATGTTGCCGTCGGAATAGCGTGCGTTGCTCACCCATCCTCCCAGAGCAACCTGGCGCACATCGTCGGTCGACGACACCACCCCCCCGGTCGGCGTGCGGAAGTCGTAGACGTGATCACCGTTGAAGAAGGAGGCATACGTGTTGAAGGCGATCGGCGTGCGGTCCGAGAAGAACGTGCGCCCGAGATTGAACGCACCGCTGCGGCGGTTGGCCGAGATGCCGAGGTCGGCACCGAACTCCATATGCGTGCCGAAGAGATTGGGGTTGAGATACGATGCGGAGTACGTAAGCCCCAGATCGTTGAGCGTCGTGTAGGTAAGGCTCAGGCCGAACTGCTTGGCCAGCCCGAAGAGATTGTACTACTTCAGGCCGAGGAAGAAGTCGCGTGAGTCCTCGGTCTGCGTGTAGCTGGCGCCGCCGCGCAGCGACACCGCGTCCCGCGTGCGGACGAGCACGCGCCCATGCCGCGCATCGGCATCCTCCGCCTCTTCATCCAATTGCGCGGAGACCTCGATCTCGGCAAAGATCCCGAGCAGGCGCAGGTTCTCCTCCAGCTGATCGAGGTCCTGCTGCCGGACCGTGTCGCCGGTGGCGAGGAAGATTTCCTGCCGGATCGCCCTCTCGCGCGTGACCATGTGGAAGAACTCCAGCACGTCGCTGATGATCGGCGTGCGCCGTATCCCCTCGTACAGATCGGCCGTACGGATGACGATCGTGTCGAGCACGAAGGGCTCAACCGCAGCGCGCACCGGCCGGTCGGTCGGCGTCGACTCCGGCTGCGCATACGCGACGCCGCCGCTCGGAATGAGCAGTGCAAGGAGAAGGAGGATCGAGAGAAGAACAGATGATGGCACGGGCCGATTGTTGGTGTTCGCCGCGATCGCGGAACAGGATTGATATGGGGATGGGCACGCGCGCCGGCGGACGCCGGGCGATGCCCATCATCAAACACAGGAACGGCGCGGGTTTCTCACATGTTCCCTTCGCCGTCCATGGAACTCACGCCTCGGCTTCCGGACGCCCCACGACGATCTTCCGCCCTTCGACGCGCACCACCTTCACCTTCTCTCCGGCGGGAATGAAATCGCCCTCGGTGATGACGTCGTATCGTTCATGGTCGATGAGCGCCATGCCGGCCGGGCGGAGCGTCGTGATCGAATGGCCGTCGAACCCGAGCAGACGCCCATAGTTCGGCGCGCTGACGAATCCGGCCGCCGAGCCCTGCTCCGTGTTCAACACCATCCGGCTGAACATGCTCGACGAGGGAAGATATTTCACCATCAGGCCGATCAATATCGCCAGCCCCACGAACGACGCCGCGAGCGTGTACAGCGGCGCGGCAAGCGATTCGGAGGACATCAGATCGAAGCTGTTGACGAGCGAGAGGAACAGGCTGGCGATCAACAGCAGCACGCCGGCCACCCCCGCGATGCCGAATCCCGGTATCACGAAGATCTCCGCGATGATCAGCGCCAGCCCGGCCACGAACATCAACACTTCGACGAACGTGGCCATGTCGGCCATGAACTGCGCGCCGAAGAAAAGCGAGATGGAGAGAATGCCGACCGCAGTCAATGCGCTGAAGTGGCCCGTCTTCACGCTGAAGAACAAGCCACCGAGCCCGAGCATGATCAGGATGGAACTCATGATCGGCTGCGTCAGGAACCGGACAAGCGTCTCGCCCCAGGCGAAGCCCGTGTGCACGATCTCCGCGCGCGGGAACCCGAGCTTCGCGACGGCGTCCTCGAGCGTCGGGGCGATCTGATCGCAATACCCGACGCGCTGCGCCTCCTCGGCGGTGAGCGTCAGCAATTGACCGGACCGCTTCAACGTGCTGTCGCCGATGGTGAGCGTTTCGTCAACCATCGCCTCGGCGATCTTCGGATCGCGGCCGTTGCGTTCGGCGGTGGCGCGCATCTCGCTGCGCATGTAGCTGACCACTTTTTCGGAGGCCTTCTGACCGTCGGAATACACAGGAGTGGCGGCGCCGATGGTGCTCCCCGGGGCCATCGCGATCTTGCTTGCCGAGAGAGTGATGAAGGCTCCGGCCGAGATGGCGCGCTTGTCGACGTACGCCACAACGGGAATCTTCGAGTCGAGGATGGCATCCTTCACGTCGGCGGCAACATCCACGCGCCCGCCGAACGTGTTGACATGCAGCACCACGGCGGCGGCGCGCTGCTCGTGCGCCTCGGTGATCACGCGACGCACATAGGCGGGCATCCCAAGATCCACCTCACCGGTGATCTCCACCACATACACCCGCTTCCCCTGCGCGTCGGCCCCCGCGAACGGAGCCAGCATCAGGATGGCGCACCCAAGCGCCCGAACTAGAATCATCACCACGCGCATAGAAGTATCCTCAGCGTCTGAACGTTGCCATTCGGCATTCGACATGCAACGAGCCGATTCACTCGGAAGTTTCACGTGGAGGAATATACCACGTTCGCGGCAGCCCAACGAGGGGACGAGCGATGGGTAGTGGGTCAGTTCGACTTCGCCACGATTCGTGATCAACGCGACTCTTCATGGCTGTCATCCCCGCGAAAGCGGGGATCCACTCTGCCGGTCGCATGGATGCCCGCACTCGCGGGCACGACAAACCGGGCGTGAGCGTTGGTCGGCAGCTCCGTACGACAATCGATGTTGAAACTGACCCACTACCGAGCACCGAGGAAACGAGCCCCTACCGGACCAGGCGCCACACCACGAACCGCGCGCCCAGCGTGTCGATGGGCCGGTACCGGCCGTGCAGGCGGCCGTCGGCCAGCACCGGCGTCATGTACTCCGGCCAGTCGATCAGATAATCGAAGCGCATGGAATCGATGTACGCCGGCAGCGCATTCCGCTGCAGTGCGTGCAGCGCGTCGGCGTTCACCTTGCCGTCGAGGTTCACCACGTTGCGGTACAGGAATCCCGTGGTTCCGGTCTGGAACATCCCAACCGTTTCATTGGGGCGAACATTTGCCTCGATCCACCGCGCCGGCACCATGTAGAAGTTGGAGTAATGGTCCGTGAAATTCCAGCTCATGCCGTACATGCTTGCGGCGAGGCCGATCGCGAGCGCAACGGCCAGGCCGCGCCGTTGCGCCGATCGAGGTCCTGCCTGCTGCCAGTACGTGCGCGCGAACGCCACCAGCGCCACCACGATCGTGATGCGCAGCGGCACCATATAGCGAACGATGAAATGCGGGGCGCCGAAGAAGAAGACGTAATAGATCGCAAGGGGGAGCGAAAACATCAGCAGCGGCACGAGGTGCGCGAGCCGCCACTGCGCACGCCACTCCTCGAAGACCCGGCCCAGCAACCCCCAGCCGCGTGTGACCGTCAACAAGAGCACCGTTACCGCCACGGCCAGCAGCAACCCGGCGTACGGCATGCCGTTCGAAGTGACCGATGGGATGTTCACCAGCACGAGAAACGAATCCGAGATGCTCCGAACGAAGTTGGCGATGTTCGCGCCGGTGTCGCGTATCAGCATCTGCTGCGCCTGCCCGCTGATCGGCAACAGACTGCCGAACGTGACCACGTTGTAGATCCACCACGGCAGGCTGACCAGAACCGCCGTCGCACCGATCGCGCAGCACTCCATCAACGTCCGCCCCAGCGCATGCATGCGCTCTGTTCCTCCGAGCATCCGAGCGGAGCGATGCGCGCGCAGCAGATGCCACGCCGGCAACGCGGCCACCAGGAATGCGGAGTCGATGCGCGCCAGCACCGTGATGCCCAACAGCGCACCCAGGCCAAAGAACCGGGCCATCGGAGCGCGAGCCGCCGCGCCTGCGATGCGGTCGTTGTAGTACGCCACGGACGCGAAGACCAGCCCGGCGGCCAGGCCCGTCTCCAACCCGTTCATCATGCCGTTCGACAACGTGTAGCTCCATCCCACC
>CAZJYH010000243.1:0-7308 GCA_964549365.1 uncultured Alphaproteobacteria bacterium | reverse complement strand
GGACTGCGCGCGCACTCGCGCTTCGTTGTCTAACTCTTGCCCAAGGGGTGAGGAAGCGTGCTTTGACCAGACAGGCTCACCGTTTTCAACCCGATTCAGCTCGCCATCATGACCGCCCGCCAATATTTTCTGAACATCATCCTTTGCTGTTTGTCTATGGTGTTCCGGAAGTTTCTGGATGGCCTTGTCCGTGCGTTCCTCCGCGATTGTCTTGAGGTGAGGTTTCTCATCCTTCCATTGCGCGATATCCTGCTTGTCTTTGACGCTGAAAGTCGAAAAAGGACGAGGATTCAATTCCGAACCCACCATGTCTATTAGCCATGCATCACGCTGCACAATGAGCGACCTTGCGGCAACGGCAATGTCCAGATATGTTGGCGTTACAGGATTATTGCTTGAGTTGTCGGTTGACATATGCTAGGATAGATGTAGTTGTTTGCGAGATGTAGCGGGAGGCAGAAATGCTCAAACGACCATACTTCCAAGGCGGAGGCACGTGGAATAAGCTGGCTCATCTGCCGCCATGTATTCCACACATCTTGAATGCTTTCGTTGCGAACGCTCTTAATCACTTTCTTCTCGCTGATGCAGAAATGACTGTGAATGCGCTGGGGCGCTATATGAACGCTGTCTTGCGCGGCAGCTATCCGGCACCAACGGACAAAGATGCCATACCCTTCTATGATATTTCCAAACCCGCCGTGCGCTACGCTGATGCACTCCAGCAATCATTTATAGACGCGAATCCGGAATTGTATTCAAAGATGACCAGCAATGCTGACCCTCAAGCGTACTTTGACGGCCTTTGGAAGACTTTCCCCGAGACCAGGCATCTTGGCAATATCAACGGATTTTTTAGCGATTACTACGATCTCAACCAGAACCTTCGCATCGTCTCCGCGCTTGTCATGCTCGGCCTTCTCTTTGCGGTCCTGCATGACACGGCCTTTGCCTCGCTCTGCAAGAACAAAGACTTCGATGCTTCCACCATGACGCTTGAGCATAAAACGAACGAACCGCTGGACCCCGAAGCGCTGTACAGCTACTTGCAAGCTAAGCTGAACGGGGTCTGTCTGCCGAAGGAGCCGGATGCTTCTCTCTGGGTGTCCGAGCAAATGGAGACGAATGAGGCATTCGATCCTGACGCTTCGGCACGCAGATTTATCGAGGCACAAATGAAGGAACACCCCGAGAAGAAGGAGCATTACAGCTACATGCTACGCCTGATGGACGCGAGGCGAGCAAAAAAGGAATAGACCGGTCGATCCCAAAGCCCTGCACAGCCACTTGCAAGCGAAGCTGAACGCGACTTGACTGTCTCTCCGGTTGGGACCGCTTACAGGACTTCCACGGCAATATGCGTGACGACGGACTCAGTCTCTATCGTGGCCGCGTAGCGCTCCTCAACGGCTGCGATTTGGCGGGGGGCTTGCGTCGTCAGGCTGTCGAAGAGTCCGGCCAGGCGATGGCCCTTCAGCGTGACGACATGCGTCGTGAAGTTCAAGGTGATCGCATCCTCTTCCGGCGCATATGTGCCTGATACCAAATACGCGTAGTTCAGGAACAGCATCGTGCCGTCGCTGGCCGCGAAGGTCACCTTCCGCATGGCCGCGTCGGAGTCATGATACGTGATGCTCTCCGGCTGAGGAGGAGCGGCGCTGCTTTTGAACTTATGTCTCAGGCCCATAATCGTCACGCTCCCGCGTTCGTTGGTGTTGTTCTCTCATCTGTCTTGCAGCCTGTTCCGCCTGAATCCGCCGGACGGCCGCGTTCCTGTGTTTGTCTTCTCCGACCAGCTCGATCGCGCTTTGTCGGTCGCGCGGGTTCTCGGCGTGATGGAGCAGTTCTTCCTTGTCGTCGGTGTAGATCGTGGCGCGGTCGCGCGCACGGGAGACCGACACGTAGAACTGGCGCGCATCCGTCGCGGGGAAGGTGGCTGCTGGCTGATAGATGAACACCTGATCCACCGTCTTTCCCTGCGCGGCGTGGGATGTGATGCAGTGCGCATGCGCGAGATGACCGAAGGACGGGTCAAGCCGGTGCGTCGCGCGGCTGATCTCGTGTTGCAGGAGGATCGCACCTTTGGAGACGGCCGTGACGGTCAGGAGATCGCCGTTGTTGAGGCGCTTTCCGTCCGCGTCGAAGCCGTTTTTCGTGATGCGGATGCGGTCGCCCTTGGCGAGCGGGATCGTGTCCGCGTCGAAGACGTCGTAACGGGCGCTCTTGTCCAGCGGGAGGGATGGTGTCTTGCCGCCGGCGTTTGCGATCCGCACCTCCGTCGCCGTCGTTTCCGTCACGGTCCACCGGCTGCCGCGCGTGAAGCCCGGCGCGTTCTGCGTGAACTGCACGACCTGGCCCGCAGAGAAGTTCCGGGGATCGGATTTTTCGGCCTGCGTGAGCTGGAGATTGTCGAGGCGCGCCGCCTCGATCTCTTTCTTGCCGAGTTCTCCCCGGCGGCGCAACTCGGCGCGAATCAGCTCGGTGATCTCCTCTCCTTGCGCATGCGTCGGCGAGATCACGAGCGCGGAGCCGCGCCTCGACGCGTCGGCGTAATCCTTGACGAGATCGTGGGCGTGAACGTCCTTGATGCAGCCCATGGCTTCGAGCGTTCCGAAGGCTTGCGCGGCGCGGCCTTCCGACAGGTCCGTCACCGCGCTGCGGTACTGCGCCGACCTCTGGCGGTAAATCTTGCCGACCTCCGCGACCTCGATTCCCGCCACGGTGTTGAGGATGCGCAGCGCGTCGCCACGAACGACCGAGGCGTGCTGGCGCGTGTCGCCGCTCAAGATCAGCCGGGCGTCTTGCCGTTGCGCGAGCGCGAGCAGGGACGTCATGTCTTTCGTGCCGAGCAGCCCCGCTTCGTCGACCCAGAGGACTTGGCCCTTGACCGACTGTTGGAGCTTCTGATCCACGAGCAGGTGCGCGACGGTCGTCGCGTTCTCGAACCCCGCCGCGCGCAAGACGCCGCGCGAGGCTTGCGCGGTCGGGGCCACCGCGAGGACCGTCTTTCCGGCTTTGTTGATGTGCTCGACGGCCTCGTTCATGAGCGTGGTCTTGCCCGATCCCGCGACGCCGCGGATGATCGAGACGCGGTGCGGCGTCGTGAGAATGTGCGCGACGGCGCGTTGCTGGTGCTCGCCCGTGAGCGAGATGTCCGGCGCGGTCTTGTAAAGGGGAGCCATGCGGCCCTGACCGGCGCGCGCGCGTTCCACCATGCGCCGCTCTTCGGTGAGGACTTCTTTCGTCGTGCAGAGCGCGCGGCCTTTCTCCTCGACGCGGAGGATGCGCCTGTCGCCCTCGAATTGCCGCGCGATCGCGCCGGCTGAAACGGACGGCACGCCGAGCTCGCGGCGCAGCGCCGTTTCGAGCAGCCGCCGCCCCTCCAGGACCGAGGCGCGCTCGAAGCAATGCAGCACGGCATGGTCGACGCAGGCTTGGGCCGTGAGCGCAGAGCCCTCCGGAACGGCGTCCCGGCCGGGGTCTTTCGCCGTGGCGAATCGCACGATCCCGCCGCCGTCGCCGCTTTGGTCCGGGGCAAGCGCCGCGATCTGCCGCCGCCAGTCCTGCCGCAACTCGGCCATCGTCGCGCCCTTTTGCTTCTTTGCGCGCGTGCGCGCGCCGAGCTCTCTTAAACTCTTCTCATCCGTGATGCCGCGCGCCGCCGCGACCCTCCCGATCTCGTCCGTGCGTTTGGAAAAGAGATCGACGGCCCGTTGCGGCACGCCTTCGATCTCGAAGGCGCGCGCCGTCTGCCGCACGCGGTACCCGAGGCCGGCCAGGCGGTCCGCGAGCGACTTGTGAAAGAGCGCGCGGTAATAAGGCATCGCGCGCTGAATCTCGCGGAACTGCGCGGCCTTGATGCGCCCTTCCGTCGCGTCCCACGTCGCGTTCATCGTGAAGCAATGCGCGTGCAAGTGCGGATCGGGCGGGAAGCCTTCGACGGGCCGCGCCGTCTGGTGGACGAACTGCGCCCAGACGAGTTCGCCCGTCACGCGCTCCGCGTCGCGGTATCCTGCGCGCACGCGCGTCCGGCTGTCGGCCTCAATGGCCTGCATGGTCTCCGTGACGCTGTCGCGGAACGCCGCGAGGATGTGATCGTCGGGCGCGAAGGCATGCACGATCGACACGGACTTCGGACAGTGGAAGTTGATGTCGTATCCGGTCGTGCGGTTCTCCTTCACGCGCGGCGTCAGGCGCTTGCCCGTCCGGGGGTGCTTGTTATCGCAGAGCGCGAAGAAGTCGGATTTCGCCGTCTCGCCCGACAACCCGAGCCGCGCCGCGAGCCGGCCTTGCCAGACGCCAGGCAGTTCCTGATCGCTCACGTAATAGTCGGCCGCGCTCAGGGCTTCGCGGAAGTAAGCCTTGGCGTGCGCGGCGCTGCGATTCTGGATCATGCGGATCATCTGTTCAGCTTACATCGCCCGCGATGCCCGCTGGCGGTATTCCCGCTTTTGCTGCGTCCGTCAATGTCCGTCAAACATCACGGCCCTGCCCGGTGAGCCGCTCCGTCCATCACCGCCCCCGTCCCGTAGGCCGTTCCGTCAATGTCCGTCAAACACCGCGCCCCCGTCCCGCAGGCCGCTCCGTCAATGTCCGTTAAACATCGCGCGCGCCATTCCCCACAGCAGAATTCTCCATCAGACGTTTTCCCTTAGCAGAGCTAAGGCTGTGCGGAGGTTCGGCATGCACGCAACGTTTCAGTGCGCCAGCGTCGCGTCATCCTCCTCTTCATCGCCTTGCGCATCCTGCGTGATGTCGTCGAGCAGGAGTTGGCGTTTCGCGGGATCAGTCGGCTTGCGGCCCCGGAGACGGAATCCGAAGGTGTCGCTGTCGTCGAGAAACGCTGCGGCATAAGACTTGTTGACGATCATCTCGTCGATCCTGTCCAGGATGTCGTTGTCGCCCCAGTTGTAGGCGCTGCGGTAGGACACGGCGTAGGTCACGGCGCTGAACAGGAGGAGCCAGCCGAGCGCCTGGCCGGTCAGCGCGAGCAGCGCGCCCGCGAGGAAGAACGGCAGGGGCTCCAGCCAGCATTCGATGGTCCGGACATCCGCCTTCTTTCCCATGATCTCGATTGCGTGGAAGACGGGATGGATTGTGCCGCTGTCGAGGCTGTACCGCTCAAAATCGTAGACGGACGGCGCGTGCCGCTGCGCGATATGGTGCCGGATGCCGAGGAGCAGAAACAGTGCCAAGTATAGATACCAGCCGACGAAGGCGACATAGTTGATTCTCGCAGGAATTGCCGCGCGCAACGGGGGGAAGACGATACAGACGAGGGGTCCTATCGCGGGCAACAGCGCAAGGAAGAGGAACGCGCCGACCGCGCCCGACAGCCGGAAGTACCGCTCGCCGAAGTCCTTGCGGATCACGACCTCGATGAGCCGGCGGCAGGGGGACGCGAACAGGTCAAAGGCGCCCCAAATCGCATGCTTGATGGCGCTTTCCTCGCGCCCGAAGGCGCTCCGGGAATAGATTGTCTTGATCTTCATGAATCTCGCCGTTCGTTTGTGGATGCGTTTTTCTGGCCGAATGTCGTTAGGACGACATTGTGTTTGGCCCCTTCGATGTTTCCCTGAAAATGCACGTAGGCCGAGACGTGCCATCCGTTGCGCGCGCCGCCCGTCTTGAGCCTCAGGAACTTCTCCGGCCGCACGAGGCGGTTGAACGTCGGGCGCGTCGATCGGGAGATCCCGAGCTCTGCCGATATCGTTTCGTTCGTCGAGATCTCCTCGAAAAGCCCGTCTCCGATCAGGTCTGACGCGTACCGGTTGGTGTCGATGTCGGCGTTGCTGTGAAAGAACTTCGTCGCAAGCGTGCCGAGAAAACTCTTCACGCGGAACTCGGACCGGGACCCGCCCATGTTCGCGTGGTAGTTCGCGACGTTCTGCGTGAGATAGACCGTCGCGATGAGGCTCGATCTGGCCGTCGCCTGATACTCGGCATCGTATTCGTGCAGGAAATGCTGCGCCTCGTCCGCCCACAGGAAGACCGGAAGATCGTCGCGCCCGACGGCGCGTTTCTCCACCGCGCGCTGCCAGACGTACTTCATGAGGATCTGGCTGTCGCGCCCGATCTTGTGATATAGCTTGACGGGCAGATCGATCACGATGATCTTGCCCTCGAAGCAATCCTCCGGCGTGACCGTCGAGGTCCCGCGGCAGAAGAGCGTGTAAACGGGATCGCGCAGCAGCCCGAAGAGGAAGCCGGAGAACGTGAGATCGATGATCGAGCGCGTCTTCTCGGCAAGCTGCCGGTAGGTGTCGAGGAAGAAACTCTCGACGAAGCGGAACAGCCGCGCGTCGTCGAGCGCGTCGCAGACGGTCTCCTCGTAGGCAGATCCGTCTTTGCTCGCGGTCAAACGGTCCAGCTCGCCCGCCGGCAACCCGCTCTCCCAGGCGGCGACGCTCTCGTCGATGTTCCTGATGGCCGAGAGCATCGCTTTCCCGAACGCGCTGTCGTCTTTGATCCTCGTCTCGCCCTGCCGCGGGAGCGATTGCACGATGTCGTACATCTCCCGCACCGTCACGCGCCCGTAGGCGAGCTTGCACAGATCGATCACGTGGGAGATGAGCATCTCCAGGGACGATTCCCAAAAGGGGTCTTGGGCGGCGCCTGCGGATTTCTCCTCGCCCGCGCGAATCACGGTCTTGAGGACTTGAAGGACGTTCTGCGTATCGCCGCGCGCGCTCTCGTATTCGAGAAAGTTGAAGCTGTTCGCGCCGCCCGGCTCGACGATGATCAGGTCGTTCGTGCGGCCCGTGAGCCTTGCGTACTTCTCCCACAGCGCCCGCTCGTCCGGCTTCACCGTCAGCACGAGGCCGCCGAAGCCGGCCGAGAGGTATTTGAGCGCGAGGAATTTTCCCGAGCCCGTTGTCTTGCCCGACCCGATTCCGCCGAAGATCTGCACGCCCTCGACGGCGTGGCCGATGGTCCACTGCGCGCCCGAGAAATTCGCCAGCGGCATCTCCAGGTGTTTGTTCTGTATCGGTTCCGCTTCAACGTTCGGCATCTCTGTTCCCGTCAATTGAGCGTGCGTGTCGCCGCCGCAGCCCGTACCGCGTCAGCCACCGTTCGAAAACGTATCGCCGCCGCCCGTCCCGAAACCCCGCAAGGCGCGGCGTGACCGTCTTGATCTTGGAGATGTACCGCGCGATCTCCGGCAGATGCGCGGCGATCACGTAGCCTTCGTTGAAGCCCTTCGTGTAGGCGTCGCTCATGGCTAGAACGTATTACGGGCGTGTTTTTGAAGGTAGGCCTCGAACGAGGCCCGGTGGCCCACGAACACGCCCTGCACACGGACGTTCT